>JABLXX010000001.1:900000-1125237 GCA_013177825.1 Syntrophaceae bacterium | reverse complement strand
TGATGGTTTTTGAAGCTTTTTCCCAGCAGATATTTTCTGGCTTTGCTCTCGCTGGATATTACATTATGATAACTAGTTAAGTCCATGAGGCACCCTTATCACAGGTGCCAGCACAGGATCAATTACCAAACAAAATTACACAGACCGGGGCTTTTGCTGCCGATTGATATGCTGCACACCGATCATGATATAGTTGAAACCGGAAACAACCGTAACACACGCGGTAACCCAGATCAGCCCTTCCATAAAGGAAGCGGCAATGGAGCCTGGAATCGCACGGGAAACAAGGAATATGAAGACCGTCAGAATCTGTACGGCCGTCGTCAGCTTTCCAATGAAAACCGGTTGGATTTTATAGGTCACGGACATGAGAGAAAGAACGGCCACCCCGATCAGAATGATGCAGTCCCGACTGATAACAACGACGGAAAGCCATCCCGGAAGAATTTTCTTTACTGCCAGCGTGACGTAACAACTGATCATGAGGGCCTTGTCGGCGATGGGATCGAGATAGGAACCCAGAACGGTCTGTTGGTGAAGCACCCGGGCCAGGTATCCGTCCAGAATATCCGTAAGACCCGAGATCAGAAACACCAGGATCGCGAGCTTGAAGGATCCCTGCATCAACAGAATGACGATGGCCGGCACCAGGATGATGCGCAGAAGGGTCAGACTGTTTGGAATATTGATCCGCTCCGACTTGTCCGGAACCGTCATACGCCCCCGCACCTATTAACTTTCCTGATCCCGCTCCTTGTTCCAATCCACCCATTCATCCCGGTCTGCTTCCGGCGAGAACGAAAACGGTTTCGACGCCGTACCGTTTTTGTCGATGCGGATTTCCTGCAGGGAACGAACGATGTAGGTCCACTCTTCCATGGTCACTTTCCGGGGACCGGCAATCGGCTTGGGAGCCGTCAGCCGCATGGAAGGCCCTGCCTGCGATTTGACTTCGTCCATGGTTTTCTGGCCGCCCGCCACATTGACTTCGCCGTCGTAAACCCGGACCATTGCCGACTGGTCGGCATCCACGTTCATGCGCCATACGGTTCCCCGAACACCCGCCACTGCATTCTCGCAGGAAAGATCGAAACGGCTTCGTCCGGTAAAGGTTTTGCTGACCTTGGCCCAGCCTCGCCCGAGGGACATGTGGATCCGGACGTCACGACGCTTGCTCGCTTCCTCCGTGCTGATCTGCAGAATCTTGAACCGCGTATTGTCGGCAAAGCGTACGACGGATCGGTCCGGCAAGGTAAGTTCCAATCTCGAACGACGGCCTGTTACCACCTCGTCACCGCCTCTCAGGAGATCGCCCGCTCTCAGGGAACGGGCTCCTTTTTTCCCGGGCGACGTCGCCGTTGCCGATCCCTCCAGAACGCTCACAACCGCCTGACCAGGCCCGATCTTCAGAAAAGTCGCCCGTGCGGCACGCACCGGATCCGAAAGGGCCAGGCCGACACAAACGGCCAACAGACCGGCAATCCATAGATACTTTTTCATATCGACCTCCCTTTGTAACGGATAGCATTCCGCTGGCCGGCCGCTCCGAATCGCTGAGCCGATTTCCTGGACAGGCTCGCCGGCGGTCGATCACACATCCGGCCCGTCAGGCAGCGTAGCCAGGGCCGCACTTACAAGCTCCCGGAGAAGAGGCTCATAAATTCCGATTACGTCCTGTTCCAGCCATTTCCGGGTCACATGAAACGTCCGTTTCGACCTCACTGCTCTCATTTGCCAGAGGATCTCCCCGCTCCGGGCACTGCGAAGCGTAAATTGCGCCGCCGCCGTGGTCTTGGCCGTGTTCAGGAAATAGGAGGTGCCGCACGTTTCCATGGTGATGAACAGGATCGCATCGGCTCCCAGCGCACCGCCGAGAGATCGGGCAGATATTTCTCCATCCCGGATCTCCACTCCCGCTGCAGCCAGCCGCTCATCGATACCCGCAAACGGAAGTTTTGGATACCCCTTGAAATAAAGCTCTTCAGCCGTTTTGTCCCGCAGGATCTTCCCTCCCACCGGGTCGACCTCTTTCGAGGCCTGAATGGGCAGCGGTAAGGCAACCAGCCGCACGCTTTTCTTGGAAAAGTCTTCAACGAGCGTATAAGGAACTTTTGAGCTGCATCCGGCCAGCACGATCACAGCAGCCAGCAGGATCAGAATCCGGTTTGTCCGTCTCATTTACGCGTCCTTTCAGGGCTGGAATTCAAGGTCGAGGCGGCCGGGCGCTCCCGTCTCCTTCGAGACTTTGAAAAGACCTGATGATTCAATATGTTTCGCAAGCACGGCCGGTGGTTCGGCTGATTCTATATCCAGCCAGATCTCGCCTTCAGCGACCTTTCTGGGCAGAACCTGCCTGACACCCGGGATGACCGACAATCCCTCCCGGATCCGTACGAAGTGCTCAAAACGATGGAGCCCCGATACTCGAACGGGAACATGGTGTCGAGGGGCTTCGGCGGTTCCCGTCTGCCGAATCCCCATTTTTTTCAGATCATGCACCAGAAAGTCGGATAGGACGGCAACCCGCAGCTGAATGCTGTAGGTCCCTCCCTCCAATCCTTCATTGAGAACGGAAAAGGTGTCTACATAGCGGTCATGCCGGGCAAGGAGTTGATCAATGTCGCGGGGAAGCCTGGCCGGCTCTTTAATCTTCAGGATCTCCAGGAGGCCTTGCCTGACCGCTTTCCTCAACGCATCACGAACGGCACCGTCCCGCGCCTTTGCCTGATCTCCACCCCGAATCTGGGCCGATCCCTGCACGTCAATGCTGATGACGGCAATGTCTTCCTGGGAAAAAGCAGGGGATGTCGACAGCATCATCACGAGAAAGAAAGCGAGCAACACTGCCGGCCGACGGGATCGGCCTTTCTCTTCATTCGCTGGAGACATGCCTTTACGGGCCGTCCATCGCTTTGAGCTTCTCAATTTCCTCCCGAATCACCCGTTCCGCAATGCCCGGAATCATCTCTCTGGCCAGACGCTCGGCTATTTCCGAGACATGCTGGAGGACCATTTCCCGAAGAGCCGGGTCGGCAACAGCCCGGACGGGAATGTCTTTGACCACCTCCGTAAGATCATGAATCTTCCGCGGCTCGGCGGCAGAAGCCCTTTCATGCGGGGAAGGAGCTTCACGGCCTGAAAAAACGGAGACCCCTTCTTCCAGGACATCCACCAGATCGATGACCCTGCGGCCCTCCGGCATCCCTTCTCCCGTCATGGTTTTCCTCCGCACCTGTATCTGATTTCCGGACCATGCCAGATATTCCCGTACAGACAGCGGCGCAAACGGTATCATAACTCCCTGTGTGCATCAAGGGGAGAACAGGATCGATGGAAGGAGAATTGAATCGAAAGGCCTGCGATTCCCTTCGGGACGAGCCTCCCTAATCCGAAGCACGAACGATCAGCTCGTACGCTCTTTTCTTCGGCACTCCCAGCATTCGGGACACTTCCACAGCCAGATCACGGCTCGAGAGAAGTCCCCTGCGCCGGGCTTCTTCAACGGCCCGGAGAATCGACTCGTCCGTCACGTCCCCGGCTGTGTCCTGCCGTCCGTCGACCAGTACGACCACCTCTCCCTTCAACTCCCGCCCGGAGAGCTGCTCCAGCAATGCTTCCAGGGGGCCCCGGAGAAGCTCTTCGTGAATTTTCGTCAATTCCCTGGCCACCACCGCTTTCCTGTTTCCCAAGACGGCCGCCATATCCCGGAGCGAGTCCTGCAGGCGAACCGGGGACTCATAGAACAGAAGCGTCCCCTCCTCCTCCTGCAGCGCCTCCAGAAACCGGCGGCGGGCCGAAGGCCGGTTGGGGAGAAACCCGGCAAACAGGAACCGGTTCATGGGCAGTCCGGATACGCAGAGGGCCGCGATCGACGCAGTCGGCCCGGGAATGGGAACAATGGGGATGCCTGCCTCGATGGCACCGTTTACGAGGAGATAGCCGGGGTCGGAGATTCCCGGCGTGCCGGCGTCCGCCACATAAGCAATATCCTGTCCCTCCTGGAGGCGCCGGATCATGGAGGGCGTACGACTGCGTTCCGTCTGGTCGTAAAGGCTGACCAGAGGCGTCCGGATCCCATAAGCGTTCAGGAGTTTTTTCGTCCGGCGCGTATCCTCCGCTGCAATCCAGCGCACTTCTTTCAGCACCCGAAGCGCCCTCAGGGTCACGTCTTCCAGATTCCCGATGGGAGTCGCCACAATGTAAAGCTTTGCCGTCGGCATGGGCCGCATCCCCTTTTCGATTGACATATCAACGTGTTTTATGGTTAAAACCGACCGCCTTGGAATCGTGCGGTTGCAGATCTGCCATGCGTCATACCGTGCCGCAGCGTGCACCGGGCACGCCCTTTTGCCGGCAGACTGTGCATCACGGACGAGGATCGTTTCCGGGTCGGCGGAGAAACACTCATAGCAACCTCCCGGGGAAAAGCCAACGTCAAAGAGTACGGGGTATCTGCGGCATGACAGTGAAAAAACGGGTTCTTGTTACCGGCGGCGCCGGTTTTCTCGGCTCCCACCTCTGTGACTCCCTGATTGCGCAAGGCGAGGAAGTCATCTGTCTGGACAATTTCTTCACCGGCAGCAAGGACAACATCCGTCACCTCCTCACCCAAGAGCGGTTTGAACTGATCCGCCACGACATTACCAATCCCGTCTACCTGGAAGTGGACGAGATATACAACCTCGCCTGCCCGGCGTCTCCCGTGCATTACCAGTACAACCCCATCAAGACCATCAAGACGAATGTCCTCGGGACGATTCATACCCTCGGCATTGCGAAGCGCGTCCGGGCAAAGATCCTTCTGGCTTCCACCTCGGAGGTCTACGGCGACCCGGAGGAACACCCCCAGCGGGAGAGCTACTGGGGCCGGGTAAACCCGATCGGCATCCGGAGCTGTTATGACGAGGGAAAGCGGGCCGCCGAGTGTCTGATGATGGATTATCACAGGCAGAACGGGGTCCGGATCAAGATCGCCCGGATTTTCAACACCTATGGCCCGAGAATGGCCCTCAATGACGGCCGGGTGGTGAGCAACCTCATCCTTCAGGCGCTGCGGGGGGAGGATCTGACGATTTACGGCGACGGCTCCCAGACGCGTTCGTTCTGCTACGTCGACGACATGATCACGGGACTGACGCGGCTGATGAATACTGCCGACGACTGCACCGGTCCGCTGAACATCGGGAACCCGGTCGAATTCACGATTCTCTCCCTGGCGGAGGAGGTTCTCCGCCTGACGGGATCCAAATCGAGGATCGTTCATCGTCCCCTGCCCCAGGACGATCCGGTTCAGCGAAAGCCGGACATCGCACAGGCGCGGAGACGCCTGGACTGGACCCCCTCCGTCCCCCTGGAGGAAGGGCTCCGGAGAACCATCGCGTATTTCCGCGGCACAATCGAGGCAACATAGGAGAATCCATGCCTTACAACCGAAACATCCTCTGCATCGGCGCCGGTTACGTGGGCGGCCCCACGATGGCCATGATCGCCTTCCAGTGCCCCGATTACCGCGTTACCGTAGTGGACATCAACCCCGAACGGATCGCCGCCTGGAATTCCGACGAGTTGCCCATCTATGAACCGGGCCTGGATGAAATCGTCCGGACCGTCCGGGGGAGAAACCTCTTCTTCAGCACGGACATCGAAAAAGGGATCCGCGAGAACGACATCATCTTTGTAAGCGTCAATACGCCCACAAAGACCTTCGGCGTCGGCGCAGGCATGGCCGCCGACCTTCAATACTGGGAGCGCACAGCCCGTCAGATCCTGCAGTTTGCCGAAACCCCGAAGATCGTCATCGAGAAAAGCACCCTACCGGTCAAGACGGCCCAGGCCATGGAAAGCATTCTCCACCATACGGGGAATGGAGTCTGGTTCGAGGTCCTGTCGAATCCCGAGTTCCTTGCAGAGGGATCCGCCATCCGCGACCTTCAGGCACCGGACCGCGTTCTCATCGGGTCGCGGGAAACGGAATCAGGCCTGCGGGCGCGCCGGATCCTCGTTGACATTTACGCATCCTGGGTTCCCCGGGAAAGGATCATCACCTCCAACATCTGGAGCAGCGAGCTGTCCAAGCTTGTATCGAACGCGTTCCTTGCCCAGAGAATATCCTCCATCAACGCCATTTCCGCCCTCTGTGAGAAGACAGAGGCCGACGTCGAGGAAGTGGCCCGTGCCGTCGGCATGGACAGCCGGATCGGACCCAAGTTTCTCAATGCAAGCATCGGGTTCGGTGGATCCTGTTTCAAGAAGGACATTCTCAACCTCGTCTACCTGTGCCGCCATTACGGCCTGGACGACGTGGCCGCTTACTGGGAAAGCGTCGTGCGCATCAACGAGTACCAGCAGGAACGCTTCCTGGGGACAATGCTGACGGCCATGTTCAATACACTGGCGGGGAAACGGATCTGCCTGTTCGGTTTCGCTTTCAAGGCCAATACGGGCGACACCCGGGAGAGTCCCGCGATCTTCATCGCCCGGAGATTGATGGAGGAAAAGGCGGAAGTGATCGTTACGGACCCGCAGGCGATCAAAAATGCTCGGATGGATCTGAGCGACGCCGTCGGAAACGTCCGGTACGTCACCGATCCCTATGAAGCGGCGGCGGGATGCCATGCCATCGCCGTCATGACCGAATGGGACCTGTATCGGAAACTGGACTATCGGCGCATCTACGAACGCATGGAGAAACCGGCCTTCCTCTTTGACGGCCGGAACATCCTCGACCATCACGGATGTTTCGATCTTGGCTTCAATGTGTATCCCCTGGGGAAACCTCCTCTCAAACACTTCTGATCATTAAGTAAGGAAACACAATGGACACCGAACTGATCGACCGCCTCACACAGCCGGGCACCACAAAAATCGTTTTTCTCATCATGGACGGCCTGGGAGGACTGCCCGCGCCCGGCGGGAGAGATACGGAACTGGAGACGGCGCAGACTCCAAACCTGGACGCTCTGGCCAGGGAGGGCATATGCGGTCTTCTGGACCCCGTCAGCCCCGGGATCACACCCGGCAGCGGACCTGCCCACTTCGCCCTTTTCGGCTACGACCCGGTCAGGAACAATATCGGCCGCGGAATCCTGGAAGGGGCCGGCATCGATTACCCCATGACGGAGAAGGACCTGCTCATCCGGGTCAACTTCGCGACGGTGGATCGGAACGGCCTTGTGACGGACCGCAGGGCGGGCCGGATCGACAATGAGACAAACCGGCGGGTCTGCCGGAAACTCCAGGAAGGCATCCGCCTTCAATCGAACGTGCCGTTCTTCTTTGAACCCGTGAAGGAGCACCGGGCCCTCCTCGTCCTGCGGGACGAAAGGCTTCGGGATGAGATCGAGGAAACGGATCCGCAGAAAACCGGAAAGCCGCCGCTTCCGCCCCGGGCGACCACGCCGGAAGCGAATGGAACCGAAGCGGTCCTCACGGAACTGGCAAAGGAAGCCCGGCGGGTTCTCGCGGACGAGGAGAAGGCAAACATGGTCCTTCTCCGCGGTTACGCGAAATACCGGAAATTCCCGAGCCTCACGGAGCGGTTCAAGCTGAATCCCCTGGCCATCGCCTCCTATCCCATGTACCGGGGAATTGCCCGCCTGCTGGGGATGGCGGTCCATCCGCCGACGGAGACGATCGCCGACGAGTTCGATGCCCTCCGCACCTCCTTCGGAAGCCACGATTTCTTTTTCGTCCACGTCAAGCCCACCGATTCGCGCGGGGAAGACGGCAACTTCGACGCCAAGGTGAAGGTGATCGAAGAGGTGGATGCCCTGCTGCCGCGCATCCTCGATCTCAAGCCGGATGTACTGGTCGTGACGGGAGATCACTCCACACCGGCGGCCCTGAGCGGTCACAGCTGGCATCCCGTACCGGTCGTCCTGGCGGCAAAGACCTGCCGGCCCGACCGGGTGGAGCGCTTCGGAGAGCGGGACTGCCTCCTGGGGGGACTCGGCCGCCTGCCCATGATGAACCTCATGGCCCTCGCCCTGGCACACGCCGGGCGGCTCGAAAAGTTCGGGGCCTGAGCCCCTAACGTCCCACATGTCGAGGGAAACACGAAAGGGCGGCCCCTTGCGGAACCGCCCTTTTTGTTGTCACTTGCCGAATTCCACGTTCAGCCTTTTTTTCTCTTCTCCAGTTCCTCGGCCCGAAGTTGTTTCCGGAGGATCTTGCCGACGTTCGTTTTCGGGAGTTCCGTGCGGAACTCGACTTCGGTGGGCAGCTTGTAGGCGGCCAGGTGGTCCTTCCCCCAGGTGATGAGTTCTTCCGCCGTCGCCTGTTCACCCTCCTTGAGGACGACAAACAGCTTCACATTCTCGCCGCGCTTCGGATCGGGGATGCCGATGGAGCAGGCCTCCTGGATCTTGGGATGCTGGTAGTACACCTCGTCGATGTCGCGGGGATAGACGTTGTAACCGCCGGAGATGATCATGTCCTTCTTCCGGTCGACGATGTAGAAATATCCGTCCTCGTCCATGGTGGCGATGTCCCCGGTGTAGACCCAGCCGTCCTTCAGCGTGCTGGCCGTATCTTCCGGACGTCCCTTGTAGCCGAGCATGATCTGGGGCCCCTTGACGATCAGTTCTCCCCGCTCGCCCACGGGCATGTCCGTAACCCCGTCTTCCAGGTCCACGATGCGGCATTCCGTGTCGGAGATGGGCACCCCGACGCTTCCCACCTTGCGGGCTCCGCCGTGGAACGGATTGACGTGGGTGACCGGTGTCGTTTCCGTCATCCCGAACCCCTCCACAATGGTTGCCCCCGTCAGCTTCTCGAAGTCGTGAATGACCTCCACGGGCAGGGGTGCGCTCCCGGAGAAGGCCCCCTTGATGCAGCTCATGTCGGTTGACTTGAGGTTCGGGTGGTTCAGCATCCCGATGTACATGGTCGGAACAAGGGGAGCAAAGGTGGGCCGAAATTTCCCGATGGCCTCCAGGAGCGGCTCCGGCTGGGGACGCGGCACCAGGACCTGAGCCCAGCCCATGAGAATGGAGAAATTCATGGACACGGAGAGACCGAAGACATGGAAATACGGCAGGGCGCCCAGCATGATCTCCGTGCCCCTGGTGAACTTCGGAAACCAGGCCGCCAGCTGCTGGACCTGTTTGCTCAGGTTTCCGTGGGTCAGCATGACGCCTTTCGATACACCGGTTGTCCCGCCGGTATACTGGTACATGGCGATGTCGTCGAAGGTCAGTTTTGCAGCAGCGGCGGTCGGGCTATGCTTGGCCAGGCAGTCTTTCCAGCGGTAGACATCGGGTGCGGTCTTCACATCGGCGGCCATCTTCTTCTTTTTAGCCACCAGCGGAAAAAGGAGGCTCTTCGGGAAGGGAAGGTAGTCTCCAATGGATGTGTAGATGATCTGGCGGATCGACGTCCGCGGCCGGATGTCGATCATCCGGTTCCCCAGGAGGTCCAGGGTCACGAGCACCTTCGCCCCGGAGTCGTTGAACTGGTGATCCAGTTCCGGGTCCGAGTACAGGGGGTTGTTCATGACAGCGATGGCACCGATCTTGAGGATTGCATAATAGGCCACGACGCAGGGAATCACGTTCGGCAGAAGAAGGGCCACGGCATCGCCCTTCCGAATCCCGAAATCCGTCAGGCAGGAGGCAAACCGGTCCACCATGTCCTTCATCTGCCGGAACGAAACAGTGTAGCCCTGGAAGATCAGGGCAGGACGTTCCGGAAACTGCTTGGCCGTCCGCTCCAGGATATCCGGAAGGCAGAGATCCTCATACTGGACGCGTTCCGGGACTCCCTGCTCGTAGGACTTCAGCCACAATTTCTTTGCATAGACGCTCTCTCCTGCCATGAAAAGCCTCCTTTCAAGAAAAAAACGGACCGGGTTGTGAAGATTTCTTTCCGTACCGGGGCGGACACAAGGGGATTGGTCTGCTTTCCGGTAATGGTTGCGCGGTGAGACACGGAAGTTCGATGAGCGGATTATAATGGATCGGCGCCCCGTAATCCACAAAAAAAGCCCCGGCTCATTGAGCCGGGGCTGTGAAAATCCCTTGCCTGAAAACTTCTTTTCTATTCTTCCGCCGGAGCGGCGCAGACCTCGACCGGTGCCTTCTCTTCCTCCAAGCCCATGGCCTTCCAGACGATTTCCGCCAAGTCAAGAGCGACCATGCTCTCTTCCTTGCCGTGGAACTTGATCCCGTCGCTCATCATGGTGAGGCAGAAAGGACAGCCGACGGCGATGGTGTCCGCGTTGACGTCAATGGCCTGTTTGGCCCGGGCGTCGTTGATGCGGTCGCCGTGCTCTTCCATCCACATGCGGGCACCGCCGGCGCCGCAGCAGAAGCTCTTTCCGTGGTTGCGAGCCATCTCCACCGTCTTCGCACCGGGAACCGCCGCGAGGATCTTCCGGGGCTGCTCGTACACGTTGTTATACCGCCCCAGGAAGCAGGAGTCATGGTAGGTGAAGGCACCTTCCACGGGCTTCTGCAGCTTGATTTTCCCCTGGGCGATCAGGTCGGCGATAATCTCCGTGTGGTGATACACTTCAAAGTTGCCGTCGAAGTTCGGATAATCCTTCTTCAGGGCGTTGTAGCCGTGGGGACAGGTTGCGATGACCTTTTTCACGCCGTAGGCTTTCATCACCTCGATGTTCGCCTGGGCAAGCGTTTGATAAAGGTACTCGTTCCCACCCCTCATGGCCGAGTCGCCGCAGCAGCTCTCCTCGGTGCCGAGGATGCCGAAGCTGACCCCGGCCGCCTGAAGGATCTTCGCAAGCGCGACGGAGACCTTCTTGCCACGATCGTCGAAGGAGCCGGCGCATCCCACGTAGAAGAGATACTCCACGTTGGAGTCCTCGGCGAGGGTCTTGACGCCCAGTTCCTTGGCCCAGTCCGCCCGGAGGTGGGATCCCACACCCCAGGGGTTGGAGTTGTTTTCCATGTTGCGGTAGGTCAGCTGGAGTTCAGGAGCGAAATCAGCGTCCATCAGGACCTTGTACTGCCGCATGCCGACGATCTTGGGCACATGCTCAATGGAAGACGAGCAGTTCTCCATGCAGTACATGCAGTTCGTACAGTCCCACAACTCGTGGAGATCGACCACTTCGCCGATGAGGGCACGCTCGGCCGCCTCGGCTCCGCCTTCCCCGGCCATTTTCTGTTTCGCAAAGCCGGTGATGAAATCCAGTTTCCGACCCCATTGGGCGATCTTGTCCTCGCCGGCGGCATTCTTTGCCGCCACTGCAGCCGGAGCCTTCTCCAGCCAGTAGGTCTTGATGTCCTGAACCAGCTTCTTGGGCGACAGGTGCTTGCCCGTCAGGTAGGCCGGGCAGCCGTCCTGGCATCTCCCGCAGCGGGTACATGCGTCGGAATCGAAGATCTGTTTCCAGGTGAATTCTTCCAGGGTTCCCACGCCAAAGCTCTCGGCGTTCTCGAAGTCGGCGATTGGATCCAGCTGGCCGACGGGCTTCAGGGTGGTCATGAAATGATTGGCCGGCGTCGTGATAATGTGCATCAGCCGTGAATAGGGAATATAGGCGATGAATCCGAGGGCGATGAAGGTGTGAATCCACCAGGTCGCCGCATGCATCGCCTTCGCCGATCCGGGCTCGACGCCGGCAAAGGCCTTGGCCAGGTTCCAGCCGACGAAGGACCAGGTTTCCCAGGGCGCCTGCTGCCAGGTGACGTGAATCCGGAGGGCTTCGATGACGAATCCCGTTACGATAATACCGAGGATCAAAAGCAGGACGATGGCGTCATCGGGCGTGGAGTCCGGCTGTCCCTTGTAGGTCAGGCGGTCGGGCCTCAGGATATAGCGCCTCCACAGGGCCATGATTACCCCGATGAGGACGAAGAGGCCGAAAAGATCCATAATCATGGAGAAGAAGAGATAGAACTTGCCCCTGAGGAAAGCGATGCCGAAAGGCTCCGTGATATGGAATTCCGTGGCGTCGAAAGCGGCTCCGAAGATGAGGACGAAGAACCCGAAAAAGATCATGCCGTGCATGACGCCCGGGTACAGATCCTGCCAGGTTTTGACCTGCAGAATTCCGTTTCTCCAGAGCAGTTTGAGCCGTTCGTTGACATTATCCATGCGGATTTCCGGTTTGCCCATGGCGGTCCACATCTGCCAGCGCCGAAAGAGGCCGATGGCAAAGATGACCATGGCAATGCCGGTAAAGAGAAAGAGGAACAGCTCGAAATGCTCGGCATTCCAGAATACCTGCCGGCCTTCATTGCCGATTCCGATTGGTGCGATTCCGTGTGCCATAACTCCTCCAAGCGATATGTTCTTGCGTGATCAGCGAGGGGTGGCGAATGGGAAGCAAAGACAGCGGTTTAAGACGGACGCATGCAAAACGTGCAGGTAGCCGGCGGCCCTCAGGGCCGCCGGCCACCCTTTGCGACTGACCACTGAAAAAGCCTGCTACCCAAGCAGCTTCTTGCACTCCTGCGTCAGGGCGGGTACGACCTTGAAGAGGTCATCCACGAGCCCGTAATCGGCCTTCTGGAAAATCGGGGCTTCCGGATCCTTGTTGACGGCCACGATGTACTTCGAGGAGCTCATCCCGGCGAGGTGCTGGATGGCGCCCGAAATCCCGCAGGCAATGTACAGGTTCGGAGACACGACCTTGCCGGTCTGTCCCACCTGGTCCGACTGGGCTCTCCAGCCGGCATCCACGGCGGCACGCGAAGCGCCGACCGCGGCTCCGAGGACGGCCGCCAGCTCTTCCAGGATGGCGAAGTTCTCCGGCCCCTTCATGCCACGGCCGCCGGAGACGATGATGTTCGCTTCCGACACGTCGATCTTGCCCGACTCCTCTTTCTGCACTTCCAGGACTTTCGTCTTCAGATCGCCCAGACCCGGGTCGAAGGTCTCGACGGCGCCCGCCTTTGCGCTCTCGACAATCGGGAACACATTGGGACGAAGGGCCGCGATCTGCGGCGTCGCCGAAACGACGATCTCGCCGAAGCACTTGCCGGCGTACATGGGGCGCACCGCCAGGAGCTTGCCGTCGGCGATCTTGACGTCCGTGCAGTCCGAGGCCATTCCGGTGGCCAGCTTGCCGACCAGCCGGGGGGCCAGGTCCTTGCCCTGGAAGGATGCGGCCACCAGCAGGATGGACGCATCGTTGTCCTTGACGACCTTGGCGACGGCCGCCGCATGGGCATCCGTCGTATAGGGCTCAAACGCGGCGTTGTCGGCCACGTAAACCTTGTCGATTCCGTATTTTCCCAGCTCTCCGGCAATACCCGCAACACCGGAGCCGCACACCACGGCGCAGGCTTCCTCACCCAGCTGGTCCGCCAGTTTCCGGGCGGTGCTGGCCAGCTCGAAAGTCACCTTCCGGAAGGCGCCGTCACGCAGTTCTGCTACAATCCATACACCTTTTGCCATGATCGATATCCTCCGTGATTCCGTATGTTTTTATAATTAGATGACCTTCGCCTCTTCCCGCAGAAGCTTCGCCAGCTCCGCCGCCTTGCCTTCGGGCGTATCGTCGGCGCAGAGAATCTTTCCAGGAGGACGGGCAGGCGGGGGGACCATCTTCGCCACTTTCGACTTGGCATCGGCTGACACGCCGAGGGCGGCGGCGTTCTTCGCATCGACCGGCTTCTTCTTGGCCTTCATGATGCCGGGGAGCGAGGCGTAGCGGGGCTCGTTGAGACCCTTGGTCGCCGTAATCACGCAGGGCAGGGACGTCTCGATGACCAGCTGGGCACCCTCGATGGGCCGCACGGCCTTGACTTTCGTTCCGTCGATTTCCAGCTTCGTGACAAAGGTCACCTGGGGAACGCCGAGGAGCTCCGCCAGAATGGCTCCGACCTGGGCGGAGTCATCGTCGATGGCTCGCTGGCCGCAGAAAATAATGTCATAGGGCAGGCCCTTGATGGCTGCCGCCAGGGCCGCCGCCGTGGCGTAGGCATCGGCCGCATTCAGAGCGGGGTCGTCGATGTGGACGCCCTTCTCGGCACCCATGGCCAAGGCGGTGCGAATGGTCTCCATGGCCCGCGCGGGTCCGATGGACACGATCGTCACATCGCCACCGAGCTTTTCCTTCAGTTTCAGGGCTTCCTCGACACCAAACTCGTCATAGGGATTCATGACCCACTTGATGCCGCCCTCGTCGATCCCCGATCCATCGGCCTTGACTTTGATCTGGGCTTCCGTATCCGGAACCTGCTTTACACATGCGATGATATTCACGTTCTCCTCCTTCCCGAATGGGAGCCGGCCAAATCCGGACGACCCCTCCATCCAGTATGTATTGGTTTCTTCGTGCAGGAGGGCGGGGAGTCCCGCCCTCCTGTTACGGCATGCCGATTAGAGCCGGTTCTTCACGATGTCGTCGACAACGGAAGGATCGGCCAGCGTGGTGGTGTCGCCGAGGTCATCGATCTGATTGGCGGCAACCTTCTTGAGAATGCGCCGCATGATCTTTCCGCTCCGGGTCTTGGGAAGACCGTCGGCGAACTGGATCTTCTCCGGCGTGGCGATGGGACCGATCAGGGTCCGGACATGGGCGACCAGTTCCTTCTTGAGGGCATCGGACTTCTCGACACCGCTCTTTACCGTTACGTAAGCATAGATGGACTGGCCCTTCAGGTCATGGGGATAGCCGACAACGGCCGCCTCGGCAACCTTGGCGTGGGCGACGAGGGCACTTTCCACTTCCGCCGTTCCCATCCGGTGACCGGAAACGTTGATGACGTCATCGATACGACCGGTGATCTGGTAGTAGCCGTCCTTGTCGCGCCGGCAGCCGTCACCCGTCACATAGTAGCCGGGGAACTGCTCGAAGTAGGTCTCGGCGAAACGCTTGGGATCACCGTAGACACCGCGCATGATGCCGGGCCAGGGGCGCTTGATGCAGAGGGCGCCGGAGGCCTCCACGGTGGTGATCTCCTTGCCTTCGTCATCCAGGAGGACGGGCCAGACGCCCGGGAAGGGCATGGTGGCCATGCCGGGCTTGATGTCAATGGCGCCGGGGAGCGGGGTGATGAGGATGCCGCCCGTCTCGGTCTGCCACCAGGTGTCGACGATGGGGCACTCGCCGCGGCCGATGACGTTGTAGTACCAGTTCCACGCCTCGGGGTTGATGGGCTCGCCGACGGTTCCGAGGATGCGCAGGCTGGAGATGTCCGCCTTCTTGACCCACTCGTTGCCTTCTTTGGCGATGGCGCGGATGGCCGTGGGAGCGGTGTAGAAGATGTTGACCTTGTACTTCTCGACGATCTTCCAGAAGCGGCTGATGTCGGGATAGTTGGGCACGCCCTCGAACATGACCGAGGTAGCGCCGTTGCAGAGGGGACCGTACACGATGTAGGAGTGTCCCGTGACCCAGCCGATGTCGGCGGTGCACCAGTAGACGTCCTCTTCCTTGTAGTCGAAGATCATCTTGTGGGTGTAAGCGACGAAGACGAGGTAGCCGCCCGTGGTGTGCATGACGCCCTTGGGCTTGCCGGTTGAGCCGGAGGTATAGAGGATGAAGAGGGGATCCTCGGCGTCCATCCACTCGGGGGGGCAGTCCGCCGAGGCCTTCGCCATGGCATCCTCCCACCAGATGTCCCGGGCGGCGTTCATGTTGCACTTGATCTTGTCGCCGACGCGCTTCACGACGACGATCTTTTCCACCGAGGGGCATTCCGCCACGGCCGCGTCGGCGCTGTCCTTCTGGGGAACCGCCTTGGCGCCGCGGAAGGTCCCGTCGCAGGTGACCAGGATCTTCGTGGTGCTGTCCTGGAGCCGGTCGCGCAGGGAGTCGGAGCTGAAGCCGCCGAACACAACGCTGTGAATGGCGCCAATGCGGGTGCAGGCCAGAAGTGAGATGGCCAGTTCGGGGATCATGGGGAGGTACAGGCAGACCCGGTCGCCCTTCTTCACGCCCAGGGACTTCAGCACATTGGCGAACTTGCAGACTTCCTCGTGGAGCTGCTTGTAGGTGATGGCCCTGTCATCGCCGGGCTCGTTGCCTTCAAACTGGATGGCGACCTTGTTGGCCCGGGTCTTGAGCTGCTTGTCGAGGCAGTTGTAGGACACATTCAGCTTCCCGCCCTCGAAGAACTTCACGTAGATGTCGCCCTTCTTGATGTCGAAGTTGTAGTCCATGACCTTGTCGAACGGCTTGAACCACTCCACGTACTCCTTGGCGATCTCGGACCAGAATCCATCAGGGTCGTCGATGGAGCGCTTCCAGATCTTGTCGTACGCTTCCCGGCCGCTGATGTAGGCCATCTTCTTGATCTTCTCCGGTACCGGATAGACCTCTTTCAACTGAACCTTTTCTTCTGCCATGTGTTCTACGTACCTCCCTTGCTTGATATTTTTGAATTGATTGGTACCCGCCCTATCCCTTTCCGGACTCAAAAAGGGAGCGTTGCCCTGCGCTCCTGATTTGCTGGACTCAGACCGGCTGTGCCGGGTCATGATCACGGTCCGCATTTTGAGACCGCGCCGGAAGCGACGGAAGCGATCCGACCTGAACGTGAAACCCGCCTGAATTCCAAAAGGGGATGGCCTGCGGCAAGATGCGTGGGGCCTGTGAACGGCAGTCATTCGCTGACTCCCGGTCATACGCTAACGCGCGATTTGCCCTATATCAATTATCCTCTTTCTGTCAAGCGTTATTTTGCCCCGTCAATAGGCCGCCATGGCCCGTCCGTCGGGAGTTCCGCGGGGAATCGGAACCGGAGGAAGGGATTACGGCAGGCCATGGGTCGTCCCGCACTCCGGATGAAAAAAAAACCGGATCGGGAGGCACAGGCCAAAGATGTGGTGTTTTTGCAACACCTTCAAGGAGACCCTCCCATTAGGGACACACTGCGGGAAGAAAGCACATGTGAGCGGCCCCGAGGGGCATTCCGGAAGAGCGCCGGAGCCAAGATGACAATCAATTTATTTTCAGGCAGTTAAAAGCATGCACCCTGAACGGACGGCAAAAGCCCGGCTGTTCCTGGTATAACCTTTGCAAAGTCAGCATCCATCAAGATCGCCCTTCCAATGCAAATATGGACGGCCGTCTTGACAAGGGCGGCGGAGGATGATACTTTCCGCCGACTTTACCATAAGGAAGGAGGTGAAACGGGGGTCAGCAGGACAGGTCCGGGAAAGGCAAACGCCCGGGCGGTCCTTCCCGGCTGCCGTCAGGCACCGGGGAAGCAAGAGGATAGGAAGAAGGGTCCTTTCTGCCCGGAAGGACCGAACCAAATCCAGTTTTTCTCTTTCGGAGGAAACAATGAAGAAGCTTTGGATTGCTTTGCTGTCGGCCATGGTCGTCTTTGCGATCGCCATGCCGGCGTCCGCCGTGGACGTAAAGTTCAGCGGCACCTATCACGTCTGGGGACTGTTGGACAATAACCACTCCCTGATCGATGATGGGTCTTACATCAACGCAGGTGCCGGCATCTACACCCCCGGCCAGACGGGCTCCCAGGCGTTCTATCAGCAGCGCCTGAGAATCCAGACCGAATTTACAGTCGTGGAAGGCCTCAAGCTGGTAACCCGGTTTGACGCCCTGGAGAAGAAGTGGGGCGACAAGCGCTGGACCGGCGCGGTTGATACGACCAGCCGTTCGTCTCAGGGCGCGGCCAACGCGGCCGTTCAGGAAAACATCGAGTTCGAGCGTGCCTATGTCGACTTCAACACCGGCATCGGCAAGTTCCTCGTCGGTTACCAGCAGTTCATCACCTTTGGAACGCTCTTCGGCGACTCCATGGGAACCCGCGCTGGTATCAAGTATCTTGCTCCGATCGGCCCGGTGACGCTCATCGCGGCGATTGAAAAGGGCGAGGAGAGCTCCTGGGGCCGTCCCACCACCGTGGCCGGCGACAGCCTCTATAAGGATGCCGATGCGGACATCTACGACCTCGGCGTGGTTTACAAGGGCCAGGCCGTCGAGGCCGGCGTGATCTTCCAGTACGGCCGGAACGCCACCGCCCGTGACTTCGGTGTGACCGTTGCCACGGACTACGGCACGCTGACCCAGCTGCTGGTCATCGACCCCTACTTCAAGGCCACCTTCGGTAGCTTCTACCTCGAGGGCGAGGCAGCCGTCGTGACCGGAAAGATGAAGTGGGATAACCCCTACCTGGTTTACACGGCCGCGAACTCGCTCGTGACGGACGTCACCATGGAAGGCATCGGCCTCTACCTGGGCGCCCGCTATGACCTGCAGCCGGTCTATTTCGGTCTCGCGTTCGCCTGGATCCGCGGTGACGATCCTGCGACGCCGGACAAGAAGGAAGGCGGTTTCATGGCCGGTCTGCTCGCCGGTCAGGCCTACAACCCGGCCCTCATGATGTTCAACGATGACTTCCACACCTGGGTCGGCAGCAACGGCAGCGGTACCTACCGCGGCGCTGTCCCCGCGGCGAACGGAGTCAACACGTTCATGGACAACGTGTGGTTCTACCACCTTTACGTCGGTGTGAAGCCCGTTCCCAAAGCGGACGTGAAGCTGGCCTTCACTTACGCCTACGCGGACAAGAAGCCCTGGGCCAACGCCCCGGCGCTTGGCTACACGACGGTTGCCGGCGTTCTCAACACGGGCAACTCCCTTACGGAGTACAACTCCAACAAGTACGGGTACGAGCTTGACCTGACGGCTTCGTACAAGATCTACGACAACCTGGAGTACATGGTCGGCGCCGGTTACTTCTGGGTCGGCGATTACTTCAAGGGCTGCTACAACAGCACCCAGGCCGGCTGCCGGAGCATCGAGCCGGCACTGTCCAACGACTACCTCTTGATGCACAAGCTGACGCTGAGCTTCTAAGTCCAGCCGTCATCGACCCCCGTTTGCCGACGGCCCCGGAGGGGAAACCCTCCGGGGTTTTTTATTGACAAAAACCGGCGCCTGTCGCATACAAGGGCCGTGTCCGCCAGGACCCAACGCAGCGATAATCCCTTGGATTTTTTGAGGAGCAGGAACCGTCATGCCTATCTACACGTTTGAATGCAGCAAGTGTGAGACCGTCTACGACCACTTCCTGAAGATCGGAGAGCCTTACGACGATCTGGCCTGCCCCGAGTGCGGGGCCGTCAAACCCAAAAAGCGGGTAACGGCGTTCCAGACAAATTCCTGGTCGTCCTTCCTCGACGGCATGGAGCGCAGGGTCAGCCCCGAGAAGTTCAAGTAGGTGCACCCATCCGGAAAATTCACGGCAACCTCACCGGCCTGAAACCGGAACAGATCCGGCGGATCGAGCAGCTCTACCGCCGCCGGATCCCTCCGGACCGCGTCGTCACGCAGGACATCGCCCGCCAAATCACGGAGCCGTCCCGCGAACTGAACCGCCAGATCGGGATCCTCGTGAACCGCCGGGGGGACGTGGAGGAAGTGATCGTCGGTTCCCACCGGGACATCCTGATCCCCAGCCTGGACCGCTTCCGCTTCGCCGCCAGCCGCCTGAGGGGGCTGCGCCTCATCCACACCCACCTGAACGGCGAAAGCCTCACGGAAGACGACCTGACGGACCTGGCTCTCCTCCGCCTGGACCTGGTCTGCGCGGTTATCGCGCAACAGGACGGCCTCCCCGGAATCGTCCACACAGCCCACCTGGTCCCGGAAAACCCCGAAGGCACCTACTGGTCGTTCCTGAAACCCGTCCGTCCTCCCGACCTCAGCCTGAATTTCGTCTCTTTCATCTCCGATCTGGAGAACGCCATTGCCAGGCGACAGACCTCCCGGCGGGTCGATGCCGCCGACCGGGCCATCCTGGTGCGGGTGGAAACGAATCCCCTGACGGATACGGAGACGGCCCTGACGGAGCTTCGCGAGCTGTGCCGGACCTCCGGGGTGGAGGTATTCGACGCCGTCGTTCAGCAGCGTCCCCAACCGGATCCCCGCTATCTCCTGGGAAAGGGGAAACTGGCGGACGTCGTGATCCGGGCGCTCCAGATGGGCGCCAACTGCCTTCTCTTCGATCATGAGCTGTCTCCCGCCCAAGCGCGCTCCATCGCCGACTTTACGGAGCTGAAGGTCGTCGACCGGACCCAGGTCATCCTGGATATTTTCGCCCAGCGGGCCCACAGCCGGGAGGGCAAGATCCAGGTGGAGCTGGCCCAGCTCAAATACCGGCTTCCCCGTCTGGCCCAGCGAAACACAGCGTTTTCCCGTCTGGCCGGAGGAATCGGCGGCAGGGGTCCCGGGGAGCAGAAGCTCGAGATCGACCGACGCCGCGTCCGCGACCGCATCCACCGCCTCGAACGGGAACTCGTGGAAATCGAGAAAGCCAGGAACCAGCGCCGCATGAAACGGCGCCGGGAGGGGCTGCCGGTCATCTCGATCGTGGGATACACGAATGCGGGGAAATCCACCCTTCTGAACGCCCTCACCCACAGCCGGGTTCTCGCCGAAGACCGCCTCTTCGCAACCCTGGACCCGAAGAGCTCCCGTCTCCGATTTCCGCGGGACACGGAGGCCATCATCACCGACACCGTCGGCTTCATCCGGAACCTGCCCCGGGAATTGATGGCGGCCTTCCGTGCCACCCTGGATGAACTCCAGGAAGCGGACCTGCTCCTGCATGTCATCGACGTCAGCAACCCGAGCTTCGAAGAGCAGATCGAAGCGGTGGAAAACATCCTCCGGGAACTCGATATCGCTGGGAAGCCGCTTCTGAAGGTCCTGAACAAGGCGGACCGGTTCGACGACCCGGACCAGCTTGCAACGCTGTCCCGAAGGTACGAGGCACCGGCCGTCTCGGCCCTTCATCCGGAAACCCTGCCCGCTCTCCTGGTCCGTCTTGAATCCGTCATCGGCAACCGTCGTTAAATCCGGAGGCGCTTCCTTTTTTCCGCCTGCTCCTTGGGGTGAAAGCGTCATATTCTCCCATTGAGAACGGGAAGTTCGCCTCTGATTATTCTGTGATATCGTATAAAAATACGGACTGCTTCCCCTGTTTTCCCGGAAGGGTCTTTCCTTTCCGCGGGAAACTCGCTATAAGAAAAGTCAAAATTCAACCGGCAAGGTCATTGCAATGCTCCCCTCCAGACGGTTTCTGTTTTTTCTGGTATTTTTATGCGCTGTGGCCCTCATACCGCCAATTCCGGCGGCCGGTGCAGCCCGCGACACCCAAAAGACCGGAAAAATCCGACTGGCGGTCCTCTATTTCGACAATGAATGCATCACCGACCGGGAAAAGCTGGACGCCTTCCAGAAAGGAATCGCCGACACGCTCATCGGCGACCTGGGCCGCCTGAGCAGGCTGCAGGTCGTGGAAAGGGAGCGCCTCGACGCCCTCCTGTCGGAGCTGAAACTCCAGCAGTCGGGCCTGACGGACCCGGCCTCGGCGGTCAGGCTCGGCAGAATCCTCGGCGTCCAGGCCCTCCTGATGGGAAGTTACACGGCCATCGGCGGGACGATCCGCATCGATGCCCGGATCGTGGAGGTGGAGACGGGTCTCGTCCTCATGGCAAAGGAAGTGACCGGACAGACGGACGATTTCTTCCAACTCGAGGAAGCCCTGGTGGAAAAGATCGCCACGGGGCTGGATGCCCCCCTGACAACGGAGGAGCGGACACTCCTGGCCCGAACGGGAAAGCGCTCCTTCACGGCTTTCCTGGAATATTCCCGGGGCCTCGATGCGATGGACCGGGCCCGCTTCCACGAAGCGGACGAGGCCTTCGAGGAGGCCCTCCGGATCGATCCGGGCTTCGAGAAGGCAGCGCAGAAACGGAAGGAACTGAAGCGTCGGAAAGAGAGAATGCGGCCTTGAACGGACCCGGCATGTCCCTTTTCCGCTCCTTTGTACTGGCAGCCATCCTTCTTGCCCTGGTATCCACGGGGCAAGCCGCGACGGAGGCCTCCGCGACGACGGAAGGCGGCTGGCTGGTTGCCGTCTTTCCCCTGGAGGACCTGGCGGCATCGGCGAATACGAGGGGACTGGGAGAAGAGATCGCCACCGCCCTGACAAACGGATTCGCCCGATCCGGAAAGGTCCGGGTCGTCGAGCGAGCGCGGTTGAAGAGGATCCTGGAGGAACTGCATGCGGGTGCTTCGGGTCCGGCGGACGAACATGCCGCCGTCCGGGCAGGCAGGCTCCTGGGGGCGAACACCCTCGTTCTGGGGTCTTTTCTCAAATTCAGGGATTCCATCAAGATCAACGTCCGGGTTGTGAAGACGGAAACGGGAGAAATCCTGTCCACCGGGAAAGTCGCCGGGAAATTCTCCCGGCTGCCCGATCTGGAGGAAAAGCTCTCGACGGAACTTCTGCCCCGGCTGCATTCCCAGATTCCATAGGAGGTGATCATGAACAAATCCGCATTCTCAAGCCGGTATGTGCTCCTGTTACTCCTGGCGGCGGTTTTCGCTCTCGCCGGCTGCGGCTCCGCAGTGCTCCAGGTGAAGGCCAACGCCGCACTCCAGGGAAAACGCTACGACGAGGCGCTGGCGGCCTACCAGGAAATCCTCAAGGCCGACCCGAACAATGGAGAGGCCCTCAAAGGGATCGGCGAGACATACCTGAGAATGAAGAAAGGCCCTGAGGCCGTCGCCGCCCTGGAAAAGGCATACAAACAGGATCCCAATCGGCGGACCACCATCAACCTTGGTCTGGCCTATGCCGAGACGGGCAATTACGGGAAGGCCATCGACACCTGGGACATCCTCCTGGCCCGGGAGTCCGACGGCAACATCGCCAATCTGGTGAAAAAGCAGCGAATCCTTGTGCTCTACAAAGACGCCGCCATGCAGGCCAGGAACGCCCTCGCCCAGGAGAGGACTCTGCTCGTGGGCGGCATGATTGCCGAAAGGGAGGATGCACCGGCCGTATCTGCGCCTGCCGCCCCGGCCCCGCAGGAAGCGGTTCAGGGAGCGCCGCCCGCCAAGTCCTCCAAGAAAACCAGGCGCAGCCGGACCAGCCGGAAGTCCAGGACCGCCAGGAAGGGAAAAATCGAGGCGGAAACGAAAGCGGCCGCCCCCTTGCCAAAAGCACGAACCGCAGCACCGTCCCGGTCCAGAGTAACCGCCGTACCGAAGGAAAAGCTGGATAAGGCTTTCCCGGTGAACGACAATACCCTCGCCGTGTCCCCCTTCGGGGAAAAGGGAAACACGGAAAAGACGAAATATCTCCGGAAGGCCCTGGCGGCGATGATCATCACCGATCTGAGCAAGGCGAAAGGGATTCAGGTGGTGGAGCGGATCCGGATGCAGAAACTGCTGGACGAGATGAAACTCGGCCAGTCGGGCATTGTGGATCCGGCCACGTCACCCCGGATCGGACGGCTGCTGGGGGCCGGCAAGATCGTCTCGGGAAGCATGCTCGGGGCCGGTGCCGACGACCTTCACGTCCTCCGGATCCTGACGAGCGTAGCATCCGGCAAAGACCTGGGGGACCAGGATGCCCGCGGCAAAACGGATGAGTTTTTCAAGATGCAGAAGGCCATCGTCTTCGGCATTCTCAAGGACCTGGGCATCAAGCTCACATTGGCGGAAGAGGAACTGATCAATCGCTACGCAACCCGTTCCTACAATGGCCTGCTCCTTTACGGGGAAGGACTCGACTGGCAGGACCTGGGGGAATGGGACAAGGCTCTCGACGCGTTCACGCGCTGCGTCAACATCGATCCAACCGGCCCCTGCGGACCGGCCCTCGCGGGCTCGCCGTCGTCCGGCGAAGCGGCGACCGGCGTGGAAGGGGTCGTCGCCTCCGTTGCCGTTGCGGCGGAGGCCGACGTGGCAGCGGCTCAGGCAGCCGGTGCCGGTGGTGGTGGCGGCGGCCACTGAAGACCGTAAAATCCCTGCTTGAACCCGACAAGAAAGGGGGGCAGATTAAAATCTGCCCCCCTTTCTTGTTTGCCTGGGGGCGGATTTCAAATCCGCCCCTTCTGTTTGAATTCCCTACATGACCCCCTTGTACCATCCCCCGTCGATCTGGATGGCCGCACCGGTGATGTAGCCGGCGGACTCGGAGGCCAGGAAGGCCACCAGGGCCGCGAACTCCTCCGGCGTCCCCAGCCGCTTCATGGGGATGTCCGCCTCCCACTTGGCGATGACCGCCTCGGGTGTCGTGCCGGTTTTTTCGGCGACGGTCCGGGAAAGGCTCCGGACGCGCTCCGTCAGCGTATAGCCGGGACAGACGCTGTTCACCGTGACGTTGAACGGCGCCAGCTCGTTGGAGAGGGACTTGGCCAGGCCGATGACGCCGGAGCGGATCGTGTTCGACAGGATCAGGCCGTCGATGGGCTGCTTCACGGAGATGGAGGTCATGTTGATGACGCGTCCCCACCGCTTCTCCTTCATGACCGGGATGGCCTCCCGGGTCATGATGATGGTGGACAGCAGGTTCAGGTGGAAGCCCCGCTCCCACATCCCGTCGTCGATCTCCAGGAAGGGCACCGACGGCGGTCCCCCGGCGTTGTTCACGAGGATGTCCAGCGTGCCGTAACGTTCGACGGTCTTGCTGACAAAAGCCTTCGCCTGTTCGGGATCGGACACGTCCGCCGCCACGGCCAGGACTTCGGCTCCCGTCTCCTTGCGGATTTCTTCCGCCGCCGCCGGCAGGGCGGGGTCGTCGAGGGCGCCGATGGCCAGGCGGGCGCCTTCCCGTCCCAGTGCCTTCGCCACCGCAAGCCCCAGGCCCATGCTTCCTCCGGCCACAGCGGCCACCCGGTTCTTCAATCCTAAATCCATGGCTGTCTCCTTTCCGCCGTCAGGCTTCTTTCCCGTAATGCTCCTCGATCCAGGACCGGTATGCGCCGGTCCGGATCCCTTCGATCCACGGCTGGTTCCCCAGGTACCAGGCCACCGTCTTTCGCAGTCCCTCCGCGAAGGACTGGCGGGGCTGCCAGCCGAGTTCCCGGGCCAGTTTTGAAAAATCGATGGCGTAGCGGCGGTCGTGGCCCGGACGGTCCGCGACATACGAGATCAGCCGCTCCCGGGATCCCCCTCCTTCCGCCGGCGCCAGTTCGTCGAGGAGGGCGCAGATCAGGCGGACGATGGCGATGTTCTCCATTTCCGCGTTACCGCCGATGTTGTACGTCTCCCCCCGCCTCCCCTCCCGCATGATCAGCCAGATGGCCTCGCAGTGGTCCTCCACGTACAGCCAGTCCCGGACGTTCCGGCCGTCGCCGTAAACCGGAAGGGCCTTGCCCTCCAGGCCGTTGAGGACCATCAGGGGGATCAGCTTCTCCGGGAACTGGTAGGGGCCGTAGTTGTTGGAGCAGTTGGAGATCGTCGCGGGAAGGCCGAAGGTCTCGGAATAAGCCCGGACCAGGTGGTCCGAGGCGGCCTTCGATGCCGAGTAGGGACTGTTGGGACGATAGGGCATGTCCTCGGTGAAGAGCCCCTTCGGGCCGAGGCTGCCGTAGACTTCATCGGTGCTTACGTGATGAAAGAGCCGGAACGAAGACCCGCGGGCCTTGGCCCGCTCCAGGAGCTGGAAGGTCCCCAGGATGTTCGTATGGATGAAACTCTCGGGACGGCGGATGGACCGGTCCACATGCGACTCGGCGGCGAAATGGCAGACAGCATCGATACCGTACCGGTCGAAGAGCTCCTCCAGGCGCGCTGCGTCGCAGACATCGCCGTGCTCGAAGACATAGCGGCCGGGGTATTGTTCCGCGACCCCCGCCAGATTGTCCGGGTTGCCCGCATAGGTGAGCTTGTCGACGTTGACGATGCGGCCGGTAAAATCCTTCCGTTCCAGGAGAAAGCGGATGAAGTTGCTTCCGATGAATCCGCATCCTCCCGTGACCAGGAGATTTTCGAAAGCCATAGACAATCCTTTCATGTTGCCGCCGGTGCCGGCGATCGGAAGATCAGCGCAGGAACCCCTGGATGATGCGGTTGACGGCCTCTTCGTAACTCAATCCCAGGCTCATGAGCTTCATGAGCTGATCGTTGGCGATCTTGCCGATGGAGGCCTCGTGGGTCAGCTCCGCCTCCGGATGAAAGGCCTTCAGGGAAGGAATCGTCTCGTTCCGGCCGTTGCCGATGAGGATGGCGTCGCATTCGATGTGGCCGAAGCACCGGGCCCTCGCCTCCAGGGTAGCGAAGAAGTCCTGCACTGAATCGTCCTTGATGACGGATCGCGAAACGAGGTTCGCCCGGCTGTCGTCCCCTTCCAAAATCAGGGAATTCCGCGAGACGGCCCGCTGGCTCCCCTCCGTCATGACCCGTTCGGTCACCAGAAGCACGCTGCCGGGTCCCAGCACGGCATCATTGACGCGGTTCGCCTCGTCGACGCCGCCGATCTGCGTGAGTTCCATCTCCGCATGGGCCCCTTCGGCCAGCACCATCCGGGTCGACGGATTCAGCGACCGCTTTCCCCGGCCGGGGCCGGTGGCATAATGCTTCTCCACGTAGCGGACCCTGGCCTTCCGTCCCACCTGGAACTCGTGGAGCCCCTCGTGGCCCTCCGGGTCGGGCCCGCCGCAATGGATCCCGCAGCCGGCGATGATCGTCACGTCGGACTTCTCGCCGATGATGAAGCGGTTGTAGACAACATCGTTCAGGCCCGCCTGGCTGAGGATCACGGGGATATGAACCGACTCGTTCACCGTTCCGGGCTTGATGGTGACGACGATGCCCCGATTGTCCTCGAGGCTCTCGATCTGGATGTTGGCCGAGACTTCCCGGGCCAGCAGCCGCCCGTTCTTCCGGATGTTGTAGGCCCCCTTCGGAAGCCCCTCCAGGTCCGCCACCGTCTTCAGCAAATCTTTATCGAAAACATCCAACATCGTCGATTCTCACGCATGCCTTGTAATTGCAGATACTCATGTCGCTCAGGAGGGGAAGCGCTCCCTTCAGGTCCCCCTCATAGGCGAAGCGGCCGCCGTTGATGATGAGGACCACGTCGGCAACCTCCAGGAAGGCCCGGTTGTGACTCACCACCAGCGTGGTCGTTCCATGCTCCGCCTGCTCGCGCTTGAGGAGGTTCACCATCGGTCCGATGGTCCACAGGTCGATCCCCGTATCGGGCTCGTCGTAAATGGCCACCTTCGGGTTCCGGGCAATCGTCGTGGCCAGTTCGATCTTTTTGATTTCCCCGCCGGAGAGCTTGGAGTCCACCGGCTTGTCCAGGAACGACAGGGAACAGATTCCCACGCGTCGCAGCAGGGCCAGGAGCTGGATTTCCTCGTCCGTACCGGAGGCGATGGACAGAAGGTCCCGGAAGGTGATCCCCTTGAATCGGGCGGGCTGCTGAAAGCTGTAAGATATCCCGGCCTTTGCACGGTCCGTGATGGAGCAGCCGGTGATGTTCTTCCCGTCGAACAGGATGGAGCCGTCCGTTACGGGATTGATGCCCATGATGAGTTTCGCCAGCGTCGTTTTTCCGCTCCCGTTGGGACCGGTGATGGCGTAGAATTTCCCTTTTTGGAATGTATAATCGATCCCGTCGATGATGCGGCGGATGCCGCCGTTCCCTCCATTTTCGTTGGGACCGTCTTCCACGGAAAAGACAACGTTTTTCAGTTCCAGCATAGCATTTTCCCCTGTTTTCTTGTTCCGGACCTGTTTGCGAATCCGGACACCGGTGAGCCTATGATGGAATTCGGCCGCTCTGTCAACGGGAAATTTCCCCTTCGAGGATTTCCCCCCCTGTACGGATCGGTACCCCCTGCAGCAGGCTGTCGCTGACGGGACAGCGGGCCTTGACAAGATCCAGGAAGGTCTCGACCTTATCCCGGGGAGAAGACGAGCGGATGGTCATATTCAAGCGGATTTCCTGATACCCCGAACGCACGCCTTCCTTTCCGCGGATGAATCCGTCCGGGTCCAGGGACCCCTCCATGGAGACGCGGAACTCCTGAAGGTCGATCCCGGAGGGACGGGCCAGATACCGCGCCGTGATGCACAGGCAGGATCCCAGGGCACACAGGAGCATCTCCACCGGGTTCATGCCCGTGTCGGTCCCTCTCATCGTCTTCGGCTCGTCCGCCGTCACGGTAAAGCCCCGCGCGGCGTTCTCAACCGCCATCCCTTCTCCCAGGACCGACTCGGCCCGAAATGGATGTATCGCCATCGTCTCTCCTTCCTTTGTCGCTGAATCAAACAGTAAAGCCGGATCAGGCGTTGGTCCTTGCCGTTCTGAGATGCCACTCGGACAGAATACTGGCGCCGCCGGTCGGGCGACCCCGGTGGAACCATAATCCCATGCCGGTGAAAACGGCCGCCGGCTACAGGTATGACCGGCCGCCGAGAAACCGCTTGCGGTAATAATCCCTTGCCAGGGACTCGCGGCGGATCGTTTTCCCCTTGCCGGGGGCGTGGATGAACACATCCTCCCCGGCATATATCCCGACATGGGACACTTTGCCGTTTCCGGAAGTGGCAAAGAAAACCAGGTCCCCCTTCTGGAGATCTTCCAGCGCCACCGCGTTGCCGTCCTCGAACTGTTCACGCGAGGACCGGGGGAGATCCAGTCCGTTGAGCTGGTAAACCGTCATGGCGAGTCCGCTGCAGTCGAACCCTGTATCGGACGAGGTCCCTCCCCACAGGTACGGAACCCCGATGAAACTCGAGGCCGTATTCACAAGCTCTTCCCGCAGGTAGGCGTCCCCCAGGGCCTGTCTCCTGGCCACCGTGTAATCCTCGGGGGCAACGACATAGAACTCCTCGATCACACCCGAACGCTTCAGCAGTTCAGCGCGGTCGCGGGCTGCCTCCCGGGTCTTAAAATTCCCGAAGCGGACCTTGTAGAGCCCTTCCCGGGCCTTGAAATACGTCGCATCGAGACCCTGGCGCCGGAGGCCTTCCGTCAGCCGGACGGCGTTCTCCACGCGGGCGAACGCCCCGGCCTGAATGGTGAATCCCATCCGGGCCAGCTCCCTGTGGACGGGCCTAGCCGGTTTGGCGGCGGGCGGTTCCCGGTACGTCATTCCCCTTCGGGTCCCGCAACCGGTCAGCACACCCGGGATAAACAGCAGAACCAGAACGATGGCAGCAAAGGATTTCCGGACAAGGATGTTCTGAAAGCGGCTGCGAGACGTCATACCGTAACCTCCGGCCGTGTATTATCAGACTTGATGCATCCTCACAACAGATGGCATAAGTAACTCCACGTTTCATCGCGGTCCTGCACGTTTCTTTTCGTTTTCCCCTTATTTTTACTTGCATTCCAGGTGCTGTTCCTATAGGCATAGCATGATTGTGGATTCCGGTCACAGCGGAGCCCCCTGCAGATGTTTTTTCTGACAAACCGCTCTTCAACAGGAGCCATCAAAACCCGTGATCGAAACGACAGTCGATCATCCCAGTGAGAAAAACCCGGTGGAAACCGGCCATCGGAGCGCGGTTTCCCTGTCGTCCTGGATTTTCCGCAACGAGTTCCTGCAACGAAAGCGTTCCACCGAAAAACTTTCCGCCAACCAGTTGATCAACATCATCAACTTGCATCATTTCAAGGGCGCCCCCCTGCAGGTTCATCTTCGGGACGACCGGTACGGAGAGGATTTCCTGGCGGACGCCTTTCCGGAATGCTGCCAGGACCGGGTCGTCACCTGCCGATGGCAGGGCGATCCCCCTTCCGGGAACGAGCATCTCCGGCTCCTCAACCTCCTCATCCCCGACGGTCAGTCCGTCATCCTGGTCCCCGTCTCGGAGGTCATATCCGCCGACGGGCATTTTACCATTCAAATCCCTGAAAAGGGCCTCGCCATCGGGAAGCGTTGCGCCCGGCGGCACCGGGCTCCGGTGGAAATCGCCGCCGAGATCACCCAGGCCGGCTTCACCGCCCGGGGGAATCTCCTTGATTTCAGCGCTCAGGCCTTCCGCATCCTGGCCCGGACGGAGTCTCCGGATTCCTTTCACTGGTTTCATCCGGACCGGCCGATCCTGACCCGTCTATCCATCAACGGCGACATCGTTTATTCCGGTTCCTGCCGGTGCATTCGGCATACGTCGGGAACCCGGTCCCGGGAAATGGTTCTGACAGCCATGGAGGAACCGCCGCCCCGCACCCGGACAAAGCCGAAACGAAGCTTCCGCCACCAAATGAAGCCCTCGGCGTACATCACATTCCAGCACCCCCTGTCGGGAGAACGGATCCAGCGGGATATTCACGATCTTTCCCTGACGGGTTTTTCCGTCTTCGAGCGTGCGGACGACGCGGTTCTCCTCCAGGGAATGGTCCTGCCCCAGGTGCAGATCCACTTTCCCGGCGGAGCCGTCATTACTCCCCGGGCAAGGATTGCCTACCGTCACGTAAAAGGATCCCGGGTGCTGTGCGGGCTGGCCTTCCTGGACATGGACATACAGGAATACAAGCGGTTGAGCCACATCCTGACCAACATGACGGATTCGCACCTCTTCGTCTCCCACGAACCGGACCTGGAGGCCCTGTGGAGCTTCCTGTTCCAGACCGGATTTCTTTACCCGAAGAAGTACCGGATGATCCAGGAATATCGTGAGCAGTTCAAGGAGACATACAGGAAGCTCTACTGCGATCATCCGGAAATCGCCGAGCATTTCCTCTACCAGGAGGACGGCGTCATCTACGGTCACCTTTCGATGGTCAAGGCCTATGAACGGTCATGGATGGTCCATCACCTGGCGGCGAGGCGCAAGGGGTCTCTCCGGGTGGCCTTGGCCATGCTCAAACTGATCGTCAATTACTTCGAGGGCATCCATCGGCTCCCCTCTGTAAGGATGGACCATCTCACTTTCTACTTCCGGCCGGAGAACCGTTTCCCGAATATGGTGGGGGACTTTGCCAAGGCCATGAAAGAACCCCGGGCCTGCTCCCAGGATATCTTCGCCTTCATCGAATTTCCCACGCACGACGAAAGCCTGGGCGGCCTTCCCCCGGGATGGACGCTGGAAGCGCTGTCTCCCGCCCTGCGGAGGAGCCTGGAGAGCTTCTACCGTCACTCCTCCGGAGGACTGCTGATGGATGTGCTGAACGCCTCGCCCGGAGAGAAGGACCCCTCGGTCGAGGAGATCTACCGGAGAAACGGGATGATGCGACGCATCTCGACGCACGCGCTCCTCTACGACGGGCAGATGAAGGCCGCCCTCTGGAGGAACGAATCGGACCTGGGATTGAACCTGTCGGAGTTGCTCAACGGTTTCAAGGTTTTCATGCTGGATCCGGCCGGCACACCCTGGAACGTTCTCCGGGCCGCCGTCGGACAGCTGACCGAGGTATACGACATCCCCAAGGTGCCGGTCCTGATCTACCCGGCATCCTATCCGGCGGAGCAGGGAATCAAGCAGGACAAGCAATATGCCTTGTGGATCATGGACGTCCAGTACGGACGCGCCTTCATCGACTACATGGAACGCAAGATTCAACGAAGCAAGCCGCTTCTGGCGCTGCTTCAGTGGGCCCAGAAAATGATACAGAGATGAAAACGGATGCGCTTTACAATAGCAGAATCACCAAGAATTATGTGGAGTACCTCAAAAAGCACCATCCTGCGGTGGACGTCCACGCCCTCCTTGAATATGCGGGAATGACCCCTTATCAGATCGAGGACGGCGGGCACTGGTTCACCCAGAATCAGGTGGATCGCTTCCACGAGGCCATCACCATGGCGATCCCGGATCCCGACATATCCCGGGAGGCCGGCCGTTTTTCCGCTCTCTCCGCCGCGGCCGGGGACGTTCAGCAGTATGCATTGAGTTTCGTGAATCCATCCATCGCCTACCGGATGCTCAGCAGGATCTTCACCCGGGCCTCCCGGGCCTGTCTTGTCTCCACGAAAAACCTGGGAAAGCAGCAGATCGAGATCACGGTCAGACTCAAGCCGGGGGTCATCGAAAAGCCTTACCAGTGCGACAACCGGCTCGGCACCCTGGAGGCCATCGGCCGGCTGTTCACCGACAAATTCGCCCAGATCGACCATGATACCTGCGTCCACAAGGGAGGGGATGCCTGCCGTTACGTCGTCTCCTGGGAGGTTTCCCCCAGCCATCTGTGGAAACAGCTGCGGAATGCATCTCTTCTCGTCGGGGCGGCACTGGCGGCGGTTCTTTTCTTCTTCATGGAAGAAACCGAATGGGTTGTATTCACCCTCTCGGCCATCACCATCGTATCCCTGCTGTCCCTGGGCCTGGAGCGGGTGGAAAAAACGGAAGTCGAAACGGCTCTCAAGAAAAAGGGAGAGCGAACCGGGGAACTTCTGGACCGGATCAACACGAGCTACAACAATACACTCCTGGTAAACGAAATCGGGCAGGCGACCGCCAGCATCCTCAACACGAAGGATCTTCTCCGTTCCGTCATGAACTCCATGGAAAGGCTCCTGGACTTCGACCGAGGTCTTGTGCTTCTGGCAAATCCGGAAAGGACGAGGCTCCTGTACGCCGACGGATATGGCTACAACACCGATGAGTCGTGGTTCCTGAGAAATACGGCCTTCCATCTGGACAAGCCCGGCTCGAAAGGCCCCTTCATTGTTTCCTTCAAGGAACAGAAGCCGTTCCTCGTCGACAACGTCGAGCAGATCCGCCCCGAACTCTCCGCCAAGAGCTATGAATACGCTCGCTTCATGGGCGTCAAGGCCTTCGCCTGCGTGCCCATCCTGTATGAAGGCCGTGCGGAGGGGATCCTGGCGGTGGATAACTTTCGTTCCCAGCGCACCATGAGCCAGAGCGACCTGAATCTGCTCCAGGGGATCGCCCCGCAGATCGGCATCAGCATCAACCGGGTTCGGGATATTGAAAAAATCCGGGAAAGCGAGGAACGCTTCCGGACCCTCGGTGAAAACGCCCCCGACATCATCTACACCCTGGACTCGGAAGGGACCTATACCTACGTGAATCCGGCCTGGGAAACCCTGCTTGGACACAAAATCGGGGAAGTGGTGGGGAAATCCTTCTCCGATTTTGTGAGCACGGAGGAAGTTTCTTCTTATTCCAGGATTTTCAGGAGAATCCGGGAAAAAGGGGAAACGGTGAAGAGCGAAATGGCGCGCATCATCGGCCGGGACGGGTCGGAACGGCTTTTCAGCATCAGCGCCTGTCCCAACGCGGACTCCTCGGGGCAGCTGACGGGAATCGTGGGGACGATGAAAGACATGACGGCCCTCGAGAAGAGCCATGCAACGCTGCAGGCGGCCCTGCAAAGCACGATCAAGGCCATCTCGGACATTGTCGAATCCAGGGATCCCTACACGGCCGGCCATCAGCGCCACGTTCGGGAACTGTCGGCGGCGATAGCGGAAGAAATGGGTCTCTCGGACGAACGGATCCAGGGGCTCCAGATGGCGGCCCTGATCCACGATATCGGCAAGATGCAGATTCCCGCGGAGATCCTGAGCAAACCGGGCCGGCTCAGCGCCATCGAGATGAGCCTTATCCAGACCCATCCGGACGTCGGCTTCCGGGTTCTCCGGAACATCGAGTTCCATCACCCGGTGGCTCAAATCGTCCACCAGCATCACGAACGGTTTGACGGCTCCGGCTATCCGGGAATGCTCTCCGGGAATGAAATTCTCCTGGAGGCAAGAATCCTGGCGGTGGCCGACGTGGTGGAGGCAATGATGAACCACCGCCCCTACCGACCGGCTCTGGGCATCGAAAAGGCTCTCGACGAAATCGTCGCGAACCGCGGGACGTATTACGACCCGGAAGTCGCGGACGCCTGCCTGCGTCTCTTCCGGGAGAAGTCTTTTGTCCTCAAGTAAAAAATCATGCACCCGCGGAGGGTTTCCGCCCTTTGCAGAGAATCAGGGGCGTGTATGTGAACCGCCGGGGATCGTTGAAGAACGCCTTGAAATCCGTAAAGAATCCCTCGAATCCGCCGGGATAGGCGTCAAAGGCACCCTGGACCTGCACGGCGGCAACCTCCAGTTTTTTCGTCCAGTTGAAGAGGTCCGAGGGCCGGACGTCCCCGTAAATCAGGTGATGGGCCTTCATGCGGACCGCAACGTCCCGGTACCCAAGGTCGTAAAGATAGGAATAGAGTTTGCGGCCGGCATAGGGATCGAAATTCAGGTCCTTCTGGAACAGTTGCATTCCCTCCTGCAGGGCGGCTTCCATGGGCCCCGGCAGAGGGTAGTGGCTCAGGCAGTTGTAGTCCAGATCCATGAGACAGAGGAGCCCGTCGGGTTTCAGGCAGGCGGTGAGGTTCCGCACGATATCGAGGCTTTCCCGCAGATTGTATTCCAGGACAAAACGGACCCAGATCAGGTCGAAGGACTCCATCGGGGGCAGGGGATTCCTTAAATCGTGCAGAAGGAACCCGATCCCGGGCTGGCGACCGTATTTCTCCCGCGCGTCCTGAATCCTCGGGCCCATGTAATCGACGCCCATCACTTCTCCTCCGGGCCGGGCCATCTCCAGAAGAAGAAAACTCGTGAGGCCCGGTCCGCACCCGGCATCCATGATGCGCATACCCGGTTTCACGCCGCACCAGCGGGCTTCCTCGCGAACGGCATCCGGGTCCGTTTTGACCTCCAGGCGGACCGTTTCCTCCTCATTGTCCATCAGATAGAATCCCTGTCTCTCCATTTCTGCCTGTCTTTCCGCGGTCCCGGAACGCGGGGGCCGCTCAGTCGGTTTCTTCTTTATCCCTGTAACGCTGCCGAATCCGCCGGATCAACGGGAGGCTTGCGAACAGTTGACGGTCTGCAGCACCCCGACCACATCTATCCACACAGTCTCGAATGCAAAGGGAACCTTCATAAAATCAAAGGCGGGTGTGTCCGGCATTTTCTCTATCATGTTTCGAAGGCCGGCAACACTCAATAGTACATACGCGGCAGGAATCCGAAACCATATCGGTTAAAAAAACGTGGATAAATAGAGAATAGGAGCATCACCGGAAATCGGCGTCCTCACGATGCGGATCCTTCGCCCGGCCGGACCGGCGTCTGCCGCCTCTCACCGGGTTGCCGCAGCTCCCCGCGAACGGCCAGCCCGATCTGCTCCATGACATAGGGCTTGCGGATGTAAGCGCCGGCACCCAGTGCCTGGGCTTCCCGCACTCGCTCCGTCAGGGCGTATCCGCTGACGATGATCGCTTTCTGGCGGGGATAGATCTTGACGATCTCCCGGTAGGTTTCCAGGCCGTCCCATCCCGGATCCATGATCATGTCCAGCACCACGAGGTCGGCCGGATTCGCTTTGAGGTGCAGAACCGCCTCTTCACCGCTGGCCACGGCATGAACCGTATAGCCAAGGCCGTCGAGCATGGAAACGGCAAGATTGCGCTGGCCTTCGACGTCATCGACCACCAGGATGCGTTCCCCCCGACCCTCGTATTCTTTCCGGGAAACGGCTTCCTGCTGTTCCGGCAGAGATTCCCGGCACAGGGGGAAGTACAGTGCAAAGGTCGTCCCCAAACCCTCCTCGCTCTGCACATGGATATACCCGTCATGATCCTTGACGGTGCCCCATACGACGGCCAGCCCCAGGCCGGTGCCGCTTCTGCCCATGACTTTCTTCGTGTAGAAGGGCTCGAAAATCCGCTCCAGGTTATCCTGTGAAATTCCGATCCCCGAATCGGCCACCGTGAGGACCGCATACTCGCCCTCTTTCGTGCTCTCGTAACCGGGAAGGGGCGTGTCAAGATAGACGTTCTCCGTCCGGATCGTCACCCGCCCGTCCCCCGGTATGGACTCGACGGCATTCAGAAGCAGGTTCATCACGGTCTTGGTCAGGTGGATCCTGGAGCCCCTGATGTTCAGAAGCCCCTGGTCCAGGTGGACGTCGAACCGGACGCCCGCGTTATAAGACCGGATATTCTCCTGCTCCGGAGACTTCATGAAATCGGTTATGACGTGATTGATATTCAGCACTTCCGAGACCGTCACCCCTCTCCTCGCCAGGGTCAGGAGGTCCTGGATGATGGCCGCCGCCCGCTGTCCACCCTGCAGGATCTGCGCTGCGTAAGCCTTGAGCGGGCTGTTCTCCGGGCTCTTGATGAGAAGCAGTTCCGAATACCCGACCAGGACGCCGATGACGTTGTTGAGATCGTGGGCCACTCCGCCGGCCAGCGTTCCCAGCGCCTCCATCTTTTCGGCGCGCTGCAGGCGGTCCTGCAGGGCCATGCGCACCTCTTCCGCCTCCAGCTGGAGGGTGATGTCACGATGGCTGCTGACATAGTTGATGATGCGCCCCGTCCCGTCCCGGACCGGAGACAGGGTGGCTTCAATGGGGACGATGGATCCGTCCTTTCGTTTGTTGAACGCCCTCCCCGTCCATATCTCTCCCCGGGCCATGGTCTCCCGGATGTTCCTGTAGAAGTCCCTGTCGTGCATGCCGCTCTTCAGAAGCCGTGTATGCCAGCCGAGCAGTTCTCCCGGTTTGTAGCCGAGCATCCTGTCAAAGGCAGGATTCGTATAGAGGATGATCCAGTTGGGATCCGCCAGATAGATCCCTTCCGCCGACTGCTCGATGGCCGTTGCCAGCCGAAGATGTTCTTCCTCCGCGAGCTTGCGGTGCTGCAGCTCCGCCGTGAGGCGCCGGTTCGCCTTCTCCAGGGCGTCGGTCCGCAGCCGGACCAGCCTCTCCAGATTATGGCGATGCTCCTCCAGTTCCTCGTCCCGCATTTGGATCTGTGACAGCATCTCGTTCAGGTTCCCGGCGAGAAATCCGATTTCGTCACGGGAATCGGACTCCACGCGCAAGCGAAAATCCTTCCTGCTCGCAACACGTTGCATGACATCCGTGATCTCCAGGATCGGCCGGGCGATCAGATTGCCGAGCCGGGTCGCCAGACCGAAGCCGATGGCCATCGCAATGAGCATTGCAATCAAGCTCATGACAATGTAGCCGACCAGCCGGCTAAAAAACGGGCCCAGACTCGACCGGATCAGGATCGATCCCACCGGCTCGCCGTCCACGACAACGGGCTCGACGATCTGGACAAATCCTCCGAGCCAGTCAAAGGTTTCCTTTGGTTCTCCCGGCAGATCAAACGATGCCTTCGACACATCTCTGTTGTATGTGACGAAAATCTTTCCCTGCCTGTCGTAAACGGCCACGGACAGAATGTTCCTGTCCAGCCCGAGGGCGGCGATCGCCTCCTCCGCATCCTTGTGAACATCGAATACCAGGGCGGCCTTGATGCTGTAACCGGCCATATCGGCCTGCGCCGTAAGATGCTCGAGGAACGTTGTCCGGAACGTGACAATCTCTCGGACCAGCAGAAAAAGGGACATGATGCCGACGGCGACGGCCATTGTGATGAGGCCGATGGAGACCAGCTTCCTCCGGATGGGCATCGATTTGAATCGTTCGAAAGGCATGGTGTATATCCCTCTTTGCAAGGAGCCGCTACTCCTGGACCACCCGTCCCAGCCTCAGAACCTGGGAACTGACCGTCAATCCCGCGCGTCGGACCGCATCCACATTGATTTCAAAACGAAGCTTCCGTTCATGAAGGAAAAAGTTGATCATGACGCCCCGTTCCGCAAACCCGGCCGAGTCCCCGACGACCAGGGTATGCATCGGAAGGGCGGAACGCACGACCCTTTCGACCCTATCCGACTCGGACCGGGAAACGAACAGGACATCGCAGCGCTTCAGCGCCTGGAGGCTGCGTCCCTTGCGGATGACGATGAGGCGCCTGCCGATCATCTTGTCCTTCAGGACCTCCATGGAGGCACCGAAAGGATCATCGCCGAAAATCCCGATGACCAGGTGGGAACCGCACTGGATTTCATCGGGCCAGTTGACGAACTTCAGAAGATTATACAGGAATGCCGCCTTGAGATCATATTCGCGGACGGGCTTGTCTTCGGAAAGAGCTGTGGCCGGAAACCCCAGGACGATCCCTGCGATCAGCATGAAGACGATGAGCCTGGATGAGCGATTTCCGGACATGGCCATTCCCGTTCAGAAGCGATACGTCAGTTTGAACCTGAATTCACGTCCGTCCCGGGTGATCGTATTCTGCACGTGCTCCTGGGAGGCCGGGTCTTCGTATCGCTTGTCGAAGACGTTATACACGCTGACCGACCCCTCCAGGCCCGGGATCCAACCCCTGCCCAGAAGGGTGACGTTCGTCAGGAAGTAAGGGGCCGCGTCGGTCCCGCCGATCGTCCGGCGGCTGTCCACGTATTGTTCTTCCAGCGACAGCGTCAGCCGCTCGTCGAGGAATGGAATCAGTACTCGCATCTTGGCCAGGTGTCTCGGGGATGCGACCGGGACCGTTCCATCCAGTTTGTTTTCGGACTCCTGGTAGGTGTAGGCGATGCGCCCCCGGATTCCGCTGCTCCAGCGCTTTTCAAACTCCAGGCCGATCCCCGCCGTCTCCATTTTGTCCACGTTCCGAAAAACCAGCAGACCGTCCGACGGATCCGTCTGGAGCACAATCAGGTTCCGGATGGTGTTCCGGAACAGCGAGCCCGTCATCTTGATATCCCTGGGGAAATACTGTTCCAGGACGAACTCATAGGAGGCGATCTTCTCCGGTTGGAGATCAGGATTGGCCTTCGATGCCACATTGCCGTCGCTGTAATACAGCTCATAGACGCTCGGCGCCCGGAAAGACTCGCCGTACAGGAGTTTGAGGTGTGTCGTTTCCCGAAGGGCGTAAATCAGCGCCAGCCGCGGATTCACCGTGTCGCCGAAGGTGCCGTAATGATCGTAACGGACACCCAGATTTAGAATCAGTTCCGGAAGGAGCGTGACTTCACCCTGCAGGTACGCCGCCCACTGGTACGTTGACCGCTGGTCGTTGAGGTACTCGATCCTTGGATTCTCGTCCCAGTTCAACTGATCCTGCCGGAAATAATCCGTGTATTCCACACCTGCGACCAGCCGGTGACGATCGAAGAGCACTTTGGTGGCTTTCAGTTCCCCACCCCAGGACTGGCCGATCGCCTGGTCCCTGTTCAGGAGGTACGGAAACACATAATCCCCGTCATAACGATAATGGTCATAATAAAGACGGGCCAGGACACCGAGCCCGTTGTCGAAGGTCCGGTCGAAACGAAGATCGGCATACCCCCTGTCGTCGATGGATTTCGTCCCCGCCTGGTTGAAAACCGTTCCCCAGGCCGCTGTCGGGATGTCCTTTTCCCTGCTCAAGAACGCCCCCTGTAGATTCAAGAATCCATTCGACAGGTTCAGAAAAGCGTTTCCATATGCCTCCCCGTCTCCGCCCTGCACGGTTCCATACGAGGTTTCCGGACTGTTGAACTCGGGATAGAACAGCTCCCGGTTCCCTTTGCTGCGATACTTCGTCGCCGAGAACAGGACTTCCGTGTTCCGGTCCTCGAAACGCCCGCCATAGGTAAGCCTGCCCTTGAAGGTGTACTGCGATCCCGTTTCGCCGGACAGCTCCACGCCGCCCACCCGCCCGCCCTTTTTCGTCAGGACATGGATGACCCCGAGAAAAGCGTTTGTTCCGTACAGGGATGAACTGGCACCGCGGATGACCTCCACCCGATCGATCAGGTCCACATCCAGGGGAAAATCCGATCCGATCGCCGCCTGCTCGTAGATGCTGTCGTTGAGGCGGTGGCCGTCGATCATCAGCAGAAACCGGCTGTTGTAGTCCCCCGGGCGGGAGAAACCCCTGCTGCCTATATAGCTGTAATTCCGATCATTGCTTATGTAGAAATCCCGGACGCCGGAAAGGATGTCCGCCAGGGTGCGGTAGCCGTAATGCCGGATGTCGTCCGCCGTGATGATGGAGACGGACGCCGGAGCCCGGGTGACTTTCTGTTCGAACCGCGACGCCCCGTACACCGTATCCACTTCGATGTTCATGAGTTCGGTAAGGCTCCTGGCCGTCAAATCGATGTTTGCACTGTCAATCTGTTGGCCTGCCCGGGCAGGAATCGTGCAGAGGACCATGAATAGAAGCATAAGGACGCAACCAATCGGATTAACATTGCAATTCGGCGTTTTACCGTCACTTGATTGTTTCTCCATACAGTGCGGCCTCCCTCTCTTTTCCGACGACTTGTCTCTATGGTTTCAATGGCTCTGATGGATTCAACGCAAAAATGATACCATCCGGGAAGAACGACTCCTCCGGAACAATGGTATGGGACGCTGTCCCGGGCGGACGGCCCGGTCAGCAAATGACTAATGAAGGCATTCCGACCCGACCTGTGATACAGAATGCGGCGTTGCCGGCTCTCCAAACCGCAGTCCCGACCGTAAAGTTCGAAACGCCCAGCTCGAATCATGATTGAAATGACTTCGCCTCCCATTGTCAAAAGTCCTGTTTCCCTCCCCCGGAGGGCGAGATGAAACGGCCGGACACCCGAACGAAGAAAATTGTCATCTGCGCCGCCCTCGTCCTGCTTGTGCTGGCCGTGTTCTGGCCCTTGCAGCGTTATGATTTCGTCAACTACGACGACAATCTCTACGTTCAGGACAACGACTGCCTCACGGAAGGCCTCACCGCAAAATCTCTGAAGTGGATGCTTACGGCGACGGACGGAGGAATGTGGCATCCCGTGACATGGCTTTCCCTGTTCGTCGATTACAGCCTGTACGGCCCTTCTCCGGGCGGCTTTCACCGCACGAACATGTTGATCCACGCCCTGGCGACGGCACTGCTGTTTCTCGTGCTCTCGGCCATGACGGGTTCCCTTCGGAAAAGCGCCTTGGCGGCCGCCCTGTTCGGGATCCACCCCCTCCACGTTGAGTCCGTCGCCTGGATCGCCGAGCGAAAGGACGTCCTGTGCGGATTGTTCTGGATGCTGACGATGGGGTCCTATCTCTGGTACGCGAGAAAGCCCGGCATTGGCCGCTACCTCGCGGTCTGCAGCCTCTTTCTCCTGGGCCTGGCCTCGAAAGCGATGATCGTGACGCTGCCTTTCCTCCTGGTCCTGCTCGATTTCTACCCGCTTCACAGGGTCATCGGCAAAGACTTGCCCCCTGTGGAATCGTCTCCGTGGAAAAGAGCCGCCTTTTCCGTTCTCGTCCTGGAGAAGCTGCCCCTGATCCTGCTTGCCGCAGCGGCAAGCGCGGCGGCCGTGTACAGCCAGGGAAAGGCCGGCGCCCTGGTTCCTGTCGATACGTATGGATTTGATGCCAGGCTGGCCAATGCAATCGTCTCGTACGGCAGCTACCTTGTCAAAACTCTCTGGCCAACGGACCTCTCTGTCTTTTATCCGCTTCCGGCTGCCTGGCCCGTGCTTGAAATCCTGTCCTATGGTTTTCTCCTTGTCGCCATCAGTCTTGGCGTCCTGATCGGAAGGCGGCGTTATCCATACCTGGCCCTGGGCTGGCTCTGGTACCTGGGCACCCTTGTTCCGGTCATCGGACTGGTGCATATCGGCTCCCAGGCCATGGCGGACCGCTATACCTATATCCCCCTGATCGGCATCTTCATCATTCTTGCCTGGGGAGGCGCGGATCTCGCGGCGGCACTGCGTCTCCGGCGGCCGCTTCGGATGTTCCTTTCTGCAGCCCTGATCCTGGCTCCGGCACTTCTGTCGGCTCGCCAGGTGGAGGCCTGGCAAAATGACCGGGCCCTGTTTTCGCAAGCCCTACGGGCTGTACCGGACAACTGGCTTGCCTATAACAGCCTGGGTACGTCCCTGAGGGAACGAGGCGACCATGAAGCATCCATCGCAGCCATCCGGAAGGCTCTGGCCATCAGGCCGCACTACGCCGCAGGCTACAACAACCTCGGGAACACGCTGATGGCGACGGGCGCTTATGAGGAGGCGGGAGCACAGTACCGGAAGGCCCTGGAGATCCATCCGGACCTGGCCTCGGCCCACAGCAATCTCGCCAACAGCCTCATCGCCGGGGGAAAAAAGGAAGATGCACTGCGCCACTACCGGATCGCCCTGCGGATCGATCCCTCCTTCGTCGACGCCCATTACAATCTGGGGATCGCCCTCGTGAAACTGGGACGGATCGACGAGGGGCTCCCGCATCTGGAGCGGTCCGTATCCATGCGACCGAACAATTCCGATGCGTGGAACAACCTGGGCGTTGCCCAGGCGATGAAAGGGAAAAAGCCGGAAGCGATGGCTTCGTTCAGGCGGGTGCTTCAACTGAATCCGAACCATCGGGAAGCAAGGAAGAACTTGCTTGCCATGGAAGCGGAAACGGTGCACAGCCGGTAAGACAGACCCTGAAATGCAGGAAAGGCGCAGTTCCCTGCGCCTTTCCCGGACAAACGATCTTCTTGAATCCAGCCGTCTATTCGGCCTTCTTTTTCCGCAAGGCCCTGGCGGCCGCCAGCTTTTCCGGAAGCCCCCTGTCGATGGCCATCTGGCGCCTTGCTGCGGCATACTTCGGGGCCACCAGATCCACATCCTTGGGAATCTTGAACCTTCTCTTGTACTGGCCGGGTTTCAGCCCATGTTCGGCCGAGAGATGCTTTTTCAGGGTCTTCATGCCTCTCTTGCCGCAGATCATGCAGCCCACCTCGTCCGGCTGAAACGCCTCTTCAAACGACAACACCGGTCCTTCGGGAACAAGCGGTTTCACGGGTTCCGCCGGTTTTTCCTGCTTTGCCGGCTTCTCCGCCATAACTTTGGTCCTCGGTCGTCCTCTCTTTGCTTTTACTCCCGCTGTCGGCTTTGCTTCGGCACCCCCGGCCGGAACGCCTTTTTCCAGCGCTTCGAGGGTTGAATAGACTTCCTTTATTGTTTCCAGAAGCTCTTCTTTTGTCAAAGCCGCACTGGATGCATGGGAAATAACAATTTCCGCTGTTAGTTCGACGAGTGGATTGGCCATCTTGATTGAATCCTCCTTCTTTGGAATAGGATTTTTTTGTTTTATCTTACATGCTTTACACGGACTGTCAATATTCCTTTTTACGCAATTTCTTATAAATGAATATTCAGTATGCGTACGTTATTATTTTTCTTCCTATATTCATGATTTATTTGATGTCTCCTTTTATGGTTTCCGGTGATTCCATTATTATTGTCAGTGAACGGATCCAGGTTTTTCCAATGTATCGGCAACCGGAAACGGACATGTCATTCACGGAAGAGCATGGATCTTGATAGTGGACGGTGGAATTATTTGTTGGACAAAACGATATTTTCTTGGCAGCTTTTTCAACATCGGGAACTTGGGATCATGATTCGGGGATACAGAATAAATTGCGACATATTATTCTCTTTCACATCTGATTGAACCGTCACGAACGGGATGAAGAACAAATCAGGAGACACCCGATGACCGACATTCCCTTTCTTGGCCTGATTCACAATGCAGCTCTCCTGCTGGCGGTCGCTTTTATCTTCGATGTGAGCGCGACCCGCTGGACCAAGGGCCGGACATCGCTCCATCAGCTGCCCGTCGGCTTTGTCATCGGAGTGATCGGCATCACCGTCATGCTGACGTCGTGGACGTTCATGCCGGGCATTATTTTCGATACGCGCTCCGTACTCCTGGGCATATCGGGTCTTTTCTTCGGTCTCATCCCCACCGTGATTGCCATGGCGATGACCGCACTGTTTCGCATTCATCAGGGGGGACCGGGCGTCCTGACGGGTGTCAGCGTGATCGTCACGACCGGAACGATCGGGATTGCATGGCGGCACCTGCGTCGAGGCTCTCTGGACGGGATGTCGTGGCGCGAGATTTACCTGTTCGGCCTTGTTATCCACCTGGCCATGCTGTCCCTGATGCTGACGCTTCCCTGGGAGTCCGCCCTGCGGGCGCTTTCCAATCTCACTCTGCCCGTTCTTGCCGTCTTCCCGCTGGGGACGACGTTCCTGGGTGTTCTGATGGTCAACCGGCTGAAACGGGAACAGGCGGAGGACATGCTTCGGAAAAACGAAGAGAAGTACCGATTCCTCTTCGAAAACGCCGTGGAGGGCATCCTGATCGCCCAGGACGAGAAGGTTCAGTTCGTCAATCCATCGCTTGTCAACGCCCTCGGATATCCGGAGGAGGTCATCAAAAACAGGCCTTTCGTTTCGTTCATCCATCCCGAAGACCGCCGGAAGGTCCTGGATCGTCATCTCCGGAGACTCGGAGGCGAAGAGGTCGAAACGGGATACGATTTCCGGGCCATTACGGCGTCCGGAGCCGAACTGTGGCTGGAAATCCATTCGAAGGCCATCCCCTGGGAGGGCGTCCCCGCCTCCCTCAATTTTCTCATCGATGTCACCGAACGCAAACGGACGGAGCAGATCCTTCGCCGGCAGCAGGACCGGCTGGATCTGGCCCAGTCCGCAGGGAAGGTCGGCGTTTTCGACTGGGACATGGTGAGCGGGAAAGAAATCTGGACGTCGCAGCTGGAGATTCTCTACGGAATGGAACCGGAGCAGCGTGAGCATCGCGGCTATGAATGGCTCCCGCTGATTCACCCGGAGGATCGGGAGGAAGCCGAGTCCGTTGTAAAGCGAAGCATCCGAGAGGGCCGAAAGGAGATGGAGGCGGACTACCGGATCGTCCATAAAAACGGCGACGTCCGGTGGATGTCGATCCGGGCGACCATCACCTATGACGCATCCGGCCATCCCGTCCGCATGGTGGGCACCTGCGTGGACATCACCGAGCGAAAGCAACTGGAGATGGAACGGGAGGCGGCAACGGACAGGCTGAGGAGGGGCCTGGCGGCAACGGTTCAGGCCATTTCCATCGCCGTGGAAGCCCGGGATCCTTACACGGCGGGCCACCAGAAAAGGACAGCCGATCTGGCCCGGGCGATTGCGACGGAGATGGGCCTTCCGGCGGACCAGATCGATTTCATCCGCATAGCGGCCACCATTCACGACATTGGGAAGATCTCCGTCCCGGCGGAGATCCTCAGCAAGCCGACCAAGCTCTCCGCCATCGAGTTCAGGCTGATCCAGATCCACCCGGAGACTGGGCATGAAATCCTCAAGGATATCGACTTTCCCTGGCCGGTGGCGGAAGTGATCCTCCAGCACCATGAGCGGATGGACGGGTCGGGATACCCGCATGGCATAACCGGGGAAAGCATCCTGATCGAGGCCCGGATCCTTGCCGTCGCCGATGTCGTCGAATCGATGGCCTCCCACCGGCCATACCGGCCGGCGCTGGGAATCGAAGTCGCCATGGAGGAGATTTCAGGAAACCAAGGGCTTCGTTACGATCCGGACGTGGTCTCCGCCTGTGTCAGGCTGTTTCGCGAAAAGGGATACAGCCTGGACTGATCCCCACATCCGCTGCAATTACGGAAGATGCCCGGAAGCATGGAAACGGACCGGCCCCGGAATCGCCAGGAATCGCGAAAGGAGACCGATCGCCTGATCTCCGGGAACCAACAGCGAGAACAGAACCTATGAAAACGTTCCAATCCATGCAGAAACCGACCCATACGGCCGTCCGGCTTGTCCTGTTCCTGTTCTGCCTCCTGCTTCTTTCCTGTTCGACCGTTCCGGAGAAGGCCGATCTTCTGCGACCCACACCGGCGGACTGCCTGCCCTTTTTCCACGACCGGGATGGCTGGTACGGCGGGGACGGCGCGTATTCAATCGGCCTGAATGACGGGCGCGTCCTGTGGCTTTTTGGGGACACCTTCGTTTCGGACGAGGAAGGCAGACAGGATCGTACGGACATGAAGGTGGTCCTGGGAACCACGCTGGCCGTTTCAACCTGCAGCGCCGATTCCGGGTTTCAAATCCGTCATTACTTGAAGAGGAAAAACGGAGAATTCGTATCGTCCTTCGAGGAAAAGGAATGGCTGTGGCCGCAGGATCCCTTCCTGGTCGACCATGTGCTTTATATCCCGCTCCTGTCCATAAAGGCAAATCCGGAAATGCCGGGCCCCTTCAAGTTCGAGATCGCAGGACACAAACTCGCCCGGATCATGAGCTTCGAGGAGGCCAATCCGAACCGGTGGAACGTCGAGTATCTGGACCTGACTCCCGGAATCCCGAAGGAGATTCTCGCGTTTGCGACCACGGCAGTGGCTTTTCGGAATTATGTCTATTTCTACCCGCTGTATGGCGCAACGAGGAATGGCAAAAGCGTTCTTGGTAACATCCTGGCCCGCATCCCCGTCGGAAAACTGGACGATCCGGCCCGGGCCATCGAATACCTGACCCGGAGCGGACGATGGGAAAGAGATCCGGACCCCGCGAACGTCAGGGTCGTCCTCGATGCCGCCGTCTCCGAACTGAGCATACGCTATCATCCGGGGATCGGCAAATGGATCGCCGTTTACCTTTCCGTCCGGAACAACGGCGACCGGATGCTGTACCAGACAGCGGACGCGCCGGAAGGCCCCTGGTCCGAACCGAAGCCTCTGATCGCGTCGATTCCCGAAGTCGACCGGAACAGCTCCCGATACGACAGGAACAACTTCTGCTATGCCGGCAAGGAGCATCCGGAATTCGCCGGGAACGGAACCCTTGTCGTCACGTATGTATGCAATTCACATGAGGATCTCGAGAAGAGGACAAGCTTCATCCGCAGGAACCTTTTTCTCTATCGGCCCGTCGTAAACAGGGTTCGAATCTCCGATGAAGGAATGCAAATGAAGTGAGGGAAGCAAGTCGCCACTCACTGTCTTGAGAGACGCACAATGGAGTGGTTGCAGGGGGCCGTACCCGTTGGAAGCATTCCTCACCACTCGTACCGGATTCCTGCCGTCCCGCTGTGCTCCGTGCTGTCTCCCGACAGAGTGGCATCGTAGGACAGGGCAAGATCGAAGCTCTTCCCGATCTCCCAGCTCAGCCCGAAACCGATGACCGCGCTGTCCTGCTGCACCCTGTCGCCCCTGACACTGAAGGTGGAAACGGGATCATCCGTAAAGGAGGCATCGAGCGTATAGTCGCCGTCAACAAACTCATGGAGCCACCGGACCCGGATCTCCGGGGTGATGGAACCGTTCTCCATCCTGAATTCCTTCTTCAGCCCGACTCCCAGGGAACCGATCAGCGACGACATCCGGTCGCTGTCCGCAGCGAGACCGAGCGCCCCGGCGTCCGTCTCCGTGAAGGCATTGCGCCAGAGCGATCCCGCCTGCAAAGAGGCCGTCGGGATGACGCTGACCGTGCCGATCCGGAAGCGGTAACCCGCCTCGCCATAGCCGCTCAGGCTGTGACCGCCATAGCCGGCATGGGCGGTCCTGGCGATGGTTCCGAAGATGATGTTGCGGGTCGTGTCGTAGCGGTTGAAGCCGTAGGCGACAAGACCGTGAACATACCAGGGATCCACATCGTATGCTCCGTAAAGTGACCCCTGATAGCCTGCCACCCTGATGTCGTCGTTCAGGTTCTTCATGTTCACCTTCGTATAGGAGTAGCCAGCGGATGCACCCAGAAGCAGCTTCTCGCTCACCTTCCCGTCGAAGCCGACGACCAGCCCCCCGCCGCGGTAGTCATACCTCGTCGAAATGTCATCCCCCCGGCGTTCTCCCAGGTTGCCGTATCCCTTTGCCCAGAGTCCCCAGGGTGAAAAATCCCCGCTGTTTGTGTTTCCACTGTTAGCACTTTTGATGGCGGCCAGGAGGGTGTTTCCCGCATCGCTTCCCGCATCCTCCCGGAAGGCCAGAAGTACGTTTCCCGAACCGGCAAGCGACGATCCTCCCGCGCCGAAGCCTTCCATGCGCCCGGCGAGGGCGCTGACATACCGGTTGAAAGAGAAGAATGTCGCCTCTGCAAGAGATATGTGCGAAAGGCCGCCCGTATGGTTGTAGGCGCTTCTCGCCCCTGCGGCGGATAGACCCAGGAGGTTGTTGTATACCGTGACCATATCGCCGGCAGCGGCTGGAGTGCCGCGATCGAGGGCCGAGGCAACGGCATACTGATTGGGGGTGAGGGCCACATCGGCGAAGCGGGTGGAGTTCCTGGTCAAGAGCAGGTAAACGTTCGCGGCGTCGTAACTCAGCGACGGGGTGAGAAAAGCCAGGTTGCTCGTGACGCTGTCAAACGTACCCACGACGCTCCCGGCGGAGAGGATCGTGTAGGTCGTATTCATGAAATACTGCCCCGAGCCGGCCAGAACGGATACCGTCCCGCCGTTCAGGGTGGCTGTCCCGGTGACGACGAGCCGGTCCGACTCGCCGGCCGCGTTGACCTCTACGGCATAGACGGCACCGGCGTTGTGGGTGTAGTCGCCGGCGATCGTCAGGGTTCCGATGGAGTTCCCCGGGGCGAGGGTGCCGGAATTCACGGTGTTGCCGGTGATCGTGCCGTTGCCCATGAGGGTGCCCGATGCGCCGATAGCGAGATCGCCCGTTATGCTGCCTTCCACGGCGAGAGCGCCGTGGTCCACGAAGGTGCCTCCTGCATAGGTGTTGATGCCGGTGAGAACGAGGATGCCGTCGCCTTCCTTGACGAGGGAGCCCGTGCCGCTCATGTTCCCGGCGTACGTGCCCGTCGATTCCTGGTCGAAGGTTACCTGGCTGTTGTTGGTGATATCGCCCTGAAGGCTTGCCGTATCGCCCTGCAGAATGCCCCCGTTGACGGTCGTGCCGCCGGTGTAGGTGTTGGTGCCGGTGAGGATGAGCTTGCCGCCGTCTTCCTTGGTGAGGGAGCCCGTACCCGAAATATCCCCGCATATGGTCAGGTCGCTGCCGTTCGTGTCGATGGTGCCGCCGCCGCTGTTCAACGCAACGGACCGGTTCATCGTAAAGCCGCTCGTCACCTCGAGGGTGCCCCCGCCGAAGGTGAGCGCCCCCGATGCATCGCCGAGATTTTCGTCTCTGCTCACGCTGACGGTCCCGCCGTTGATGCTCGTACCGCCGGTGTAGGTGTTCGTGCCGGTGAGGATGAGCTTGCCGCCGTCTTCTTTGGTGAGGGAGCCCGTACCCGAAATATCCCCGTTTATGGTCAGGTCGTTGCCGTTCGTGTCGATGGTGCCGCCGCCACTGCCCAGCATGACGGACCGGCCCGTCGAAAAGCTGCCGGTCGCCTTGAGGGTGCCGCCGTCAAAGGCGAGCCCTCCCGTTGCATCCCCGAGATTGTCGTCTCTGCCCACGCTGACCGTCCCGCCGTTGACGTTCGTTCCGCCGGTGTAGGTATTCGTGCCGGACAGGGTCAGTTCGCCCGGGCCCGTCTTGGTGAGCGAGCCCGTACCGGAGAGAACGCCGTTCACGGTGCCGGCCTGCATGTCAAAGCCGGATGCGGCACAGACCGTTGCGTCCGACGAAAGCGTCCCGCCGGTCATCTGATAGGTCGTGACATTCATGGTTCCGTTCTGCACCGTTCCGCCGGACTGCCTGAGTTCCGCCTGCGTCTGGGTGGTCGTTCCCAGATCGAGGGTGCCTCCCGACACCGTTGTACTCCCCGTCGCATCGCCCAGGGTGCCGGCTCCCGAGAGGGCGAGCGTTCCCGTGCTCACGGTCGTGCCCCCGGTATAGGTGTTGGCGCTGGTGAGCGTGAGGGTGCCGTCGCCGCTTTTATGAAGGGAGCCCGTGCCGGAGGCGACCCCGGACAGGGTCAGGCTGTTGCCGTTCGTGTCAAACGTGCCGCCGCTGCTGTCCAGCGCGACGGACCGGTTCGTCGTAAAACTGTTTGTCACCTTGAGGGTACCGCCGCCGAAGGTAAGCGCTCCTGAAGCGTCGCCGAGATTGCCGTCGCTGCCCACGCTGATTGTTCCATCATTGATGTTCGTGCCCCCGGTGTAGGTGTTGTCGCCGGATAGCGTCAGCGTGCCCGTGCCCGTCTTCGTGAGGGAGTCCGTACCGGAGAGAACGGCGGTGACATTGAGCGTTCCGTCCACATTGGCCGCGGTCAGCCCGATGGGCCCCGTGCCCCCGATGGTGCCCGTGTAGCCGTCGGCAACGGCTGCGGTTCCGATGTTCGTACCGCCGCTGCCGTTGTTGTTGAAGACGCCGCCATCCAGGTTGAGGATGGTAAAGGAAAGGCCGCCGCTCCCCGTGTGGTTCAGGGTACCGCTCACGTTGCCCGTTGAGACGGTGGTCGGGGTTGAACCGGTGACAATGCCCGTCTTGCCCGTATTCACGACCAGGGTCGTGATGGACATGGACGTGCCGGAATTGTCGATGGTGCCCCCGTCGTTGACGATGGTTCCCGAGCCGCCGAAAACGCCGAGGTTGGTCAGCGTTCCGGAATTGTTTATTGTGCCGAGGTTGGTCAGCGTCCCGGTTGCATCGTTGGTCAGCGTGGCGCCGGAGTTGTTGTTCAGCGTCCCGTGCAGCTTGTTCGTCAAATCGCCCGAGTTGACCAGTGCACCGGAGTTGGTCGCCGTGCCTGTGTTGACGAACTCGCCGGAGTTGTTCAGTGTACCGCCCGTACGGTTGATCAGCGTACCGCCTGATTCATTGAACAGCCTGCTTCCCGACCGGTTGTGCAGCGTGGCGCCGGTATCGCTGCGCAGCGTGCCGTAGTTGCGAAGCAGGGCATCCGGCTCATTGCGAAACGTGCCGTAGTTGTCCAGTGTGCTGTAGACGTTAATGATCCCTTGATTTGTATAAGGATCATCGTCCGCGTAACTGTCGTCATAAATGTTCATGATAATATCGGAGTAATTCGTGTCCGGCACGAGCTTCGTAGCGGCTTGCGCCGTCATGACCGTACCGGCCAGCACGATGAGAACGGCGCAAAGGATCTGCACCCCCGGCCGGCTCCCCGGTCTCAGGGAAAAGACGTTTCGGCCCACGCGCTCCCGCAGATGAATAACACTCATGATTCTACCCCCGGTTTATCGGACTGTCGCAAAACGAGCTTTTCAGCACACCGCTAGACAGAATCTTCCGTCGCGGCAGACATTGCAGGTTCGCACCGTCTTCGCGATCTTTCTTCTTTGTCTTGAAAATTTGAATGAGAACTCGGCCGGACCTGTCGCTGGAAGCTGTAACATCACGGGTCACGATCGGCCTTGGCTGTACATCGGGCAGAGACCGCGCGGCAAAACAACCGCCGCCAGGGGAAAGCGGCTTGCCGGCGGCCTGCGGGCGGCATCAGTGTAAAAAAAAAAGGAAGCGGATGTCAACGCATGGATGAAAAGAATTTCGAGAGCAACTCGAGTGACGCCGCTGGCATCCACGATCAGACGGTGAATCCATGACCTGGGGGACCGGCCGGAAGGATGAACCGTCTTTTCGCTGATCGGGAAGGCCGAAAAGGAGACGCCCGGCAGCAGGATGATGACACGGCAAATCAAAGGGGCTTAAACGATCCGCTTAAGCCCCTGATTCGATTGGTAGCAGGGATGAATTCGAACCACCGGGGAGGCTATATGTCCGGCCTCCCTTTTTGTTCGTCTCCCGATTCAAGTCTTTGCCTTCAGCCACCCCCAACCAGGCTGAATGCCCCCCAGAAGAAAGGATGGGACGTTGCGGGATCGTCCATCATCCGCAACTTGCTTTCCGTCAGAGCCTCCGGCCAGTTCATCCCCTGCTCTCGACGTCTTGCCATCTCCTTCATGAGATCGACCGTGGGCCGGGAAGCTATCGACCAGTGTGTTGCGAGCACATTTCGCGCACCCGCATAGAAAAAGGCCCTGACCAACCCGGAAAGGCTCTCCCCGCCCAGTCGTCCGTCCGCTCCTGCCGTATTGCAGGCTGAAAGGATCACCAGTGTAGCATGGAGGCGCATCGTGGCGATCTCGCTCGCACGGAGCAAACCGTCGTCATGAAGGTCGCCGGCGGGGCCAGGCGCCAAAGCAAGTGAGGGCTCGTTCTCGCAGTAGAGGTCGTCCGGCAGCAGCCCATGGGTGGCGAAGGCAACAATTCCCCACGTCTCCGGGTTCGCCTTGCGGAGTCCCGATTTGGTCGCCTTCTCGTCCAGAAGCACCACAGCCTTCCCATGACCAAGGGATGAAGACATGACCCGCACCTCGTCATCAGACTCGGGGAGTGGTGCCAGCCGCGCGACCTGGGCGCGGACGTCCAACTTTTCTGCGCAGGAAGTTCCGTGAAACTCCTTGCTTGCAGAAACAAGATGAATTCCCCTGCTCATTGCACCGGTATTGCTTGCCCTGCCTGAAAGCGCCGGGCCGGATTGGCCTGCGTCAAATCTCGGATTGCCAATGCCAAGAAACCCGGAAGCGGACGACGGCGGCTTGCCCATGCCGCGCAAGTTCACGAAAGCCCGCACGTCCGGGACGACCAGGATACTGAACCGACGGGCCAGCCAGGGGATCTTTCCGTCCGTACCCGGTTCACCGGACACCAGGACGTCAGGCGGGAGGCTGAGCAGCGGTCCTGCCGGAATGACAACCAAACGGCGAACCGGTCCCGGGGAATCCAGGAGAGATCCCACGAGGTCACGGTAGAGCGCATGCGCCAACGCCGTGTCGAAGGGACGCATGTGGCCGGCCTCCACGGTTAACCCGCTGCGCAACGCGGTTACTTTCTGCCGGAGTTGCTCTCGCGACAGATTGACGGTGTGGATTTTCAGACTGTTCCGGTGCAGCAGGAAGGTGTACCCCTTGTCGCCGACGTGAGACATGTACAGGAGAGCCTCGTCAGGCTGCAGGATCTCGTCAATCGATCGAGCATCGACAGGCCTTCGGGAAACGAGTTGAGCATATTTGGGAAAGCGGTCCTGCAGCTTCGGCTCCTGTTCGTCGATTTTTTCCTGCAACTTGTGGATTTTGCTCTCAATGGATTGCTCTCTTTTTGGGGAGCGATTTTTTGCCGCTTTTCTGGACTCCACCATCAACTGCGCCCGGAGGTTTGTCTGCTGTTCCGCCAGGTCCTGCTGCTCACGCGTGAAGGCCGCAAGCTCCGGATCCTCGGCGCTGATTCGAGCGGTCAGATGCTGGATCGCAGTACTGACGACAGGGAAATCGAACAGTTGGACCGCCGAAAACGCCTCGCTCAGAACGCCTTGAGCTTGATCGGGATCATTGCCGGCTCGGGTGATGAGCAGATCGACATACGGACTGAGGCAAGGACCGTAGAAACATGCGAATGGTTCACGCGCCGCGACGGAGGCAAAGGCACGGTATGCACCCAGGGCCCTGTCCGGGTCGTCCTTCGCCCGTGCAAGGCCGGCCTCCAAAACCTTCGCATTTGCCCACCAGATCGTCCGGCCGAACATCCGTTCCGCGGAGGGAAGAGCATCTTTCAGGTGGGATTCCGCCTCATCGAAATTCTTTTGTGCCGTCAGGATTCTCGCAAGTTGCATGCGGACCCGATTGGTCCACCCACTGTCAGGGCCCTGGGCTTTGATGTAGCGCGAGAGTGAATTACGTGCCGCCTTTTCGGCCGCTTTGTAATCTTTGGTTGCATACTGGGCGATGGACAGGCTGAAGTACACTTCGGCCAGCCAGCCCGACGAGCCCGGCCAGGCATCCGGCAAGGCGGCAATCGCATCCTGATTGAACGTGATGGCCGCTGTATAGTTTCTGCGCCATTGCGCGTCGAACGCAAAGTGGTTGTATAATTGGGAGGTCAGGACGGGATTATGGGACTTCCGCACGAGTGGCTCGGCCCTTTTCGTGAACGCCAGGGCGTCGTCCAGACGGCGCTGGTTCCGAATGGGATGGGACATGTTCAGCAGCGTCATGGCGAGCGCGGGGCTGTCCAGCCCGAAGAGGCGTTCCTGGGCCGCCAGGACCCGAAGCCATGTCAACTCTGCTGTTCGGTAGAACCGAGCTTCATGCTGATAGTGGGCCAGCCTGCTCAACTCGAAGATACTCCCGATCTCCCGGATCGACGGCAGCTCGGAATCCTTCCCGATGAGCTCTTCCAACGCCCTCAGGCTGATCATTTTCCTTCCCTGCGTTGCGGAAGTCTCCGGGGCATTCTTTCCAGTGGCGGTCAGCAGGGCACGCTCGATCAAAGGTGCGTTGTTGGGCAGAAAATTCGCGACATAGGTGCCGGATTCGGACTTCGCCACCAGCATGATCTGGCGCCAGCCGAGCCTATGCCGGCAAAGGCGAGCCGCCACCTTGAGATCACTGACATTGGCTTCGGCCTTTGGCGGCTCACAGTCTCCAGCCGCAAGGATGACCTGGGCCCAGCCGCTTTCCTCCAGCCACCATGCGCTCAGCCGCGAATCGGAGCGCAATACGATCATCTGCCCGCTCTGTTGCGACCACCCCTCGCAAAAAAGTGCATATCGCTCCGCGTCGCCTCCCCAGTCTGCCGGCTGGATGCGCCGCAGCTTGCAGTCATCGTTTGTCAGATTCCTGCCGACTGCAATTTCCGCTCCGATTTCGGATGGCAGGCCCTGCGCGTCAGCGGACGGGGAAGAACCAGGACAAGTAATCAGAATGGCGAGGAGCAAGGCGACTGGTGTGCACATCTTCATGGCTTTTCCCTCCCCCTGGGAGTAACAAAACCTGGCAGGCAGTCATATTTGGAATCTTCCTTTATTCCGGCATAATCTTTCCGCTATCGAATGAGCAGAAATCCGATGCCGAGCATGATATCAAAACTTTTTCCAAGGGCATGTTTCAATCTCGGAATGAACCTGTTTTCAAATCTTGTACAGCAATCGGTGTTGGAGTTCTGTCGCGGTCTCAACCCGGATGCTTGCCATGCTCGGAGACATCGCCGGAGACATCATCGGGTCCGTCTGCGCATACAGGCCGATCAAGATCACCGGGATCCCGCTATTCTCACCGGGCTGCCGGTTCATGGATGACACCATCCTGACTGTCGCCCTGACCAACGCCGTCCATCATGCACAATCTGGACTACGCCGCCAGCATTCGGGGTCATCCCTGCCGATTCCGGAGCAGGGGTTGGGGAGACCTGTCACCCAGTGAAACGGCTTTGTCACTCACACTCGATAACTTCAAATCCGTCGCAGCCCCTTATCCCACAGGTTTTGTCGTCTCCGATCACGTAGGTAGGGGTCATGTACCCGATATCGTAGGCGATCTTCCATGTCCTGGCCTCCCTGAATCCATTGAGTTGGCAGAAGCGGTCGGCAGCGGGTTTTTGGCACAATCGGCTCCAGTGCAGACAGATGTCGACGCGATACCCGCGGTACAGGGGTTTATTGAAGATCCTGGAGGACGCCGGCTGCTTCACCGGCTCCTGGGAAGGCCGGGAGGTCGTTACGCCTAGCTTGATCAAGTCGGCGATGGTTGCCGTCTTTGCAATGTCTCCGCGTGCTGATCCAACCACCTTGGCGCTCTTTGTATCAATGGCCTTGCAAGAAACGCGGATGCTGTCGCCGAAGGGTGTAATGGTCCCGGTAATGATGACGTCAGCGCCTGCCAGTTTACCGATTTTCCTGATTGCATTCGGATCCATCAGACCCGACATTGAAAGCTTCTGCTCTTCAAGGAGCCGCTTGATGTGATTACGGTCAAGAACGTCGAATTTGGGAGACTGAGAAGTTATGTTGCCGGACATTTCCTCGGCAATGAATCTTCCGAGTTCGTTTACCTGGCCCTGAAGGTCGGTAAAATCGACCACCGCGATCGATTTTTTCCCGGATTTGCTGATGCTGGAAACGATGATGGAAGACAGGTTGGCAATTTCCCGTTCATAGGAGGACGCAGAAGATGGGAGGGAAAGTGTGAGCGATATGATCAGGGAAAAAAGGACGCCCCAAAAGCTACATTTTCTCATGATCATTGATTTTTCTCCTGTCGGCAATGTTCGGGCATCATAAGAAAGAATGCCCGATTTGTCAAAGGATGCGATCGGGTGGGGAACATCGATGGAGCCTTCGGATTCTTGCCTGACAGGCAGCCTGGATGAGACCCGGCCGGGGTGCCGTCTTCAGGTGTACGGTCATTTTTTCAATGACGAGGCCTGCAACGATGAGCAGGCAGGCCTCCCGGAAAAACTTTCAACCAGTCCGTTGGAAATTTGTTGGGGAAAACCCCTCTGAATCGGGATAGGGGCGGTCAGGATTCCTGACCGTTCCCCTCCCACACCACCCGGCATGCGGGTCCGCACCGGGCGGTTCGAGTCGTTGAGGTCATGAGAGCCGGGGTACGCCGAGCTGGTCGAAGTAGGCGATCGGCATCACTCGATTCAGCGCCCGGCCACTGTTGCGCCACCAGCACCGGCTGTTCGCGGCGACCTTGTGGGCATCCGCTTCCGAAGCGCCCATCTTCCGTAATTCCCGGTACATCGTCGTGCCCCGGCGCCAGTGATTGAGCTGCAAGGCGCGCATGCCCCGGTTCTGACGCTCCAAGGCTGTTTGGTGCGTCGATTCGCCTTCTCTACATAACCTCAGGTCAAGCCTTCCAGTAGTCAATGCCCGCCGCACCGTTCTGACATATCGGGCAACGGCGTTCCCACACATCACCGCTATTTGCTCCGTAAACATAACCACAATGAAGGCATTCCAGACGGTAGACATTCGCATACTTGTCGTTACCTTCAACAAAAAGAGTTCCGTGACATTTTTGACAGTTATCATTCACATAGCCAATTTGTACCGTTTCTCCTTCACCAGAATGGAAGATTACATGCTCTTTGTTGCAGCCTGTTTGATTGTTTGCTCCCATATTTTTACCTTCCCTCCTTCAACCCAAATTCAAGAGAACATATTAATTAAGGATCTTGACTAACTGAACCAGTTCAAATCTGGTAAAAAGCTAGTTATGTCGATAACAAACAAGTACGCCAAGCGTTCGAGAATTTGTAAGGTACTTTGCTCTGGATCTGGATGCTCAGAAGATTGCTCATTTACCACCTTTTTGCACCCCTTTCATTCCAAGCATTTCCTCGGGATACTACCTGAGTCAGGGGAGCCGTAGGTGGGATCCGAATTACAATGGTGTGGAGTGATTCGAAGAAAGGCTGAGCAGGATCCTTCCCTTATCGATTAGTTGTTCCTCAAGTAAGCCATTGTGCTATTTCTTGCGATGCCGTACTAAGTATCAGCCCCATAGAGAGCCAAATAAATCCTACGGCGGAAATTCCTAGTCCACCCGTCTGAGAAAGTTCCAGTTGTCTCCTTGTGTTGATGTCTTCCTCTTCTCTGCGTAACCGTTCTTTGTGCAGCTCAGAAGTGATCCTGTTTGTCTCGTAATGCAATCGTCCCTGCACTTTGTTTAGTCTTTCATCCACACACTTAAGATTTCTTTCGATGGCTGCCACTCTCTTCTCTATTGCTACTTCGCGACTAAAAGACTCCCATATGTATCCACTACCCTCACAAGTGAATGCAGGTAGAGTGGCTTTTCCTTCTCCAGATATGGGGGAAGGTTTGTACCTCGGAAAGCGCTTGGCCCAATCGATAGCATGTTGAAACAGTGTTGGATACCCAAACAACTGTCTTGTTTCCCGAAGTCCCCATACGACGGTAGCAACGCCGCTAAGTTGCAGAAAGAGGCCCATGAGCCTTATCCTCGGTTCACTTACTTGACCGACAAATGCGAGATATAAGGACAAGCCCAAAACCAGAACACATAGCCATAATGGACGAGGCTCTAATACCCAATTGAGCAGATCTTTAATCCATCGAATCAAGTTCATCTCCAATTCTGCGCCCGGCCTGTCTGTTGATATCTCTTCCCAGTAAACGTGATTTTGACATCTTACTTATTTGTGGTGCCCAATAGGAAGGCAACCGGGAGTGGTCCGAAAGGGCAACTATCCGGTACAGCGCTTTGTTGGCTTCTCATAGAAGAATCTTGGCCGAGTTGTTTCATGTTTTACGCCGTTTGCCGGTTTCTTTACTCCTTGTCTCGATCTCATTCCGCCAAGCTTCCAGTGCCATGATATCAGCAAGTAATTCATCGGGATTAGGCACCGCTGTACCTCCCATGATCGCCTTGTCGTGTGCGTAGTTCGAGCACTTCGTCATCCCGGCATTCACTTGAGCATAATCATTGTCATCAACTACGACTTCTGCCAAGCGCTGTGTTTCAATTCCTTTACGGAAGCGGAGGACAACCTTGCGAAAGAGCACCTCTTCGACTGCTCGTTCCCAAGCCATACGCAGATGGAAGTAAGCTTCGACCGTCTGTCTGCGGTGCTCCTGCTCTTCGCCATCTTTATGCAACTTGGCGATGGACTGATGATGGGCCTTTAGTGCACCGATCCGCTTGCTCGTGTTCTTGCCCTCGAAGGGAAGATCGGGCTCGGCGATGCCGAAACCTTTGGCACGACGGATCAGGCTCTGCGTTGCGAACGGTACACCGGTAGCTTCCGCTTCCTCTACAAGGACACATAGAAAATAGATATCATGGGTGAAAACGATGACCTGACGCTGAATGGCCTCATTCACCAATCGCTTGGCCACACGCTCACGTATTCGATGATCCAGTGAGGATACCGGATCATCGAATACGACACCGCCCTTGCTGCCGCTTAGGCCAACTTCGGCGAGGAAGGAACCGATAGCAATAGCACTCTGTTCTCCCTCGCTCAGGATTTCAACGGGACTACAACTCTGCTGCAGATTTAGCTTGAGTTTGTGCAAAGCCTTGCCCTTTTCCACTCGGCTCTGCAACGAAACACTTAGCTTTCCGACGCCCAACGCCTTGAACTCGCGATTGAGCGCCTCGGCCAGCTTCACTGAGATGACCTTTTCGGCCAACTCCGATGCTTTCAAGGAAATGGCCGTGGTCTTGACCGCTAATAGGCATTGCGCCAGCTTAGCCTGGTGGTTGAGACAGGACACGGCGGTAACAACCGCATCCTTGACCTGTTTCAACCGAACTCGCGCATCCAGTTCAGCAAATTGCTTCATTAGCACGGTACGGGCTTTCTCGTCCGATGCCTTTTCCAAGGTTTCGGCTTCGGTATTCAATTTATCGGCGACTGCCTGAAGACGTACTGCTGGGCTGGCCAAGATTTTCTCTGTGCTGTCCCACTGATTTGATATTACGGCGGCTTTAATAGCGTCTTGGCGTTCGGTCAGCGCCTGCTCGAAAGTCCGTGTGTCCGCTGCAAGCAGTTTATCAATTACCTCTATTTCGCTGTAGGTCACATCATCGAGATTTAACGTCAGATTATTCGCTGCAAATGACTCGACTTCGGTGAATAGAGCAATGCGGCGCTCCTGAGAGGTTTTTTCCGCTTCCTGTTGGATGAATGTCTCGAAGCGAAGCAAACGCGCTGCGCCCTCTGCAAGAGGCTGCTGGCAAAGAGGGCAAGGTGCATCGGCGCCAAGATCGGGGAATGTTCTATCTGGGTGTGATTCGAGCGCAAACTTACGGGCAGCATCAAACAATTCGCGCCATGCCTCACCGCCAGTGCCTGGAAGCAGTTTCTCGCTTTCCTTGAACTTCTTGGCGGCGAGCTCGGCCGTAGCCTGCGCTGTGCGGTAGTTGTTAGCCAAATGTCGCAGTTTAGCAATCATTTCTGAATTTACCAGTGCACCTTTACTGGTTGCACTCGCTGAAATGGCGGCTATGCGACGAGCACGTAAGCGTAATTGGTTGGCTTTCTCTTTCGGATTATTTTCTTTCAGGCTCTTGTCCAGTTCGGTATGCTGAGTCAGTTCTCCTGGTGACAGTGTAGCCAATGTCTCAACCTGCTCTATTGTTGTCTTGGCGGACAAGGTTGAGATCAGTTTGCCAACCATTGTGTCACCTTGCAGCGGCGCGAATGCGGTCAAATCGACAGATGACTGTTCGTACTCCTTATCGACTCGGCTCTTCAATTGCCGGCAGATTGTTGCCAGTCCTTCGAAAACATCGAGCCCGTAAGGTACATAGGAGAAATCATCTTCGCTGTTGAGGTAGGAGCGGGCGCAGCGTGAATCAAAAATTGAGAGCTGTGATAATTCGGGGGGAGCCACCTTGCCAGCAGTCCAAAATGCATCTTTAGCAACACCATCGACGATAATTTCAAAGACAGCTTCGGCAGTAGTGGCTCCCCCAGCGGGTAAGTTTGCGTTTGGGTGAATCGCCTCCGCCTGATCGCGCGCACGGCAAGCGCGCTTCAGAACGCGCGAATACCCGGATTTTCCTGAACCGTTGTCACCATAAATGACCGTCAACCCGGAAGTGCCAAATGGAAGATATTGGTTCTCGGCAATTGCGTTTACGTGCCGCAAGTTTTTCATGGCACAGAGAACGACGTTCGTCGATGCCGCAACTGGCGCGGGGATCTGATCGGCTGCGAGTGGCTTTGGAGTACGCCCTTTCGGATCGGGAATGCCATGAGTTGCTTTGAGCAACGCGAACAAGTCATCTATATCGTCTGGTGTCACAACCTGCTGTGTAAGTAATCGAGCTAATGCGTCGCTTTGCCAAGCTGGTAGTCCTTTAGACCACTTCAGTATTTCTTGAAGTATCACTCGTCCTCCGTTTTGCCTGCATCAAATAGAATTCAAACCGACGAGACCACTGTTACAAGGATTTTTATGTATAACTAACGATGTCTCTGGGAGCCGGGTCTATTTGTGATGCGTTGCACTGCCTGATTCGGTACTTAGCCAAAACAATTTCGAAATTTCTTTAATTATATCGGCCGAGGGATTCCTTGTATCATTTCTCCTCGAAAGCATATTGAATGAATAGTTCTCGACCATTTCTTCAATGAGGTTAAGTAACTCCTCTAACTCAGAGAGATAAAGGCTATTTGATGAAAAAAAGCCTGGCTGGCGGTAGGTTTGTGTCAGATGTGCCGAAATTTTATTTCTCCAGTTTTTTATTTTTTCTATGCTTACCTGCTTCTTGAGGCGATCAACGTCTATCTTGACTTGAGTCATCAGTGGGTTGTCGTCAGGGTAATACTTACGAAGCACCTTAAAAAAGTGCGGGAATCCGCAAGCACCTTTTGACGAGTCGACAAAATTATGTATTTTGATGAACAGGCAATCAAACAGGCCGTGATAAAGACATGAAACAAATTGGGGATACGAATCAAGATATTTAGGTGATGACTTGGCGACTTCATGGAGTCCCTTGAGGGTCATTAAGTAAGCCCGAGACCATGCAAGGTTGTCGCATAAATCATCGACAATTTGCTCAACGTTTCTATATTGGTCAGCATTCATCTTTATATCCCAAACGCTAAGACTGACCTGCCCCAAAAAGATTTACCACATCTAGAGTTAGTTTTCTGCTTCTGGAACCCCTCGGAAGGGCCGTTGAACAAGCCTACTTGGTCTTGGGATTAGCCCATACATCCTCCTGTGAAGGCCACAATGCTAACTGTTAGGAGAATAGTAGGGTGTAGGGTTTGAAACGTGCCGAATGTAGTCGTCATCCGACGATGATGCAACTGGAAAATGCCGTGTGAGAGAAGATAATTTGGCAGGTATGACGTCGATGATCAAATGGACAACACGACTTGGACGAGGAGGGAGCCAGCCAGAAGGTTGGCCTTTTTTTATTTCCATCGAAGACGGAAAAAGGGGTGCATGGTAGCAGGATGGTAGCACGGACAAATCAAAGGGGGTTAAGCTTTTCGCCTAACCCCCTGATTTGATTGGTAGCGGGGGGTGGATTCGAACCACCGACCTTTGGGTTATGAGCCCAACGAGCTACCGGACTGCTCCACCCCGCGTCATGTCCGCCTCAAAAAGAGTCCGTTTCTTACGCTCCGTCCCGTCCGTTTGTCAAGCAGTTTTCTCCCCGCACCTCATATATCGCCACCTTCCGCTTGATTCCCCGGATGGGGAAGGGATCCAGGCGGACGGCCTCCACGGCGTCCCGGACCTGCTCCCAGGTCCGTTCGCAGACCAGGATCTGGTTCCCCTTTGCCGCCCCGATCAGCCGGGCGGCCAGGTTCACGGCGGCGCCGAAGACGGTGTACTCCTTTTTCCGGTGAGACCCGAAGATGCCCGCCATCACCTCCCCTGTCGCAATGCCGATGCCGATGGCCAGTTCTTTCGGACGACCCGAGAGCCGCTCGTTGATGCGCGCGATTTCGTCCCGCATGCCGAGGGCGCTGCGGACCGCCCGGAGGGCGTCGTCGGGACCGGCCACCGGGGCGCCGAAGAGGCTCATGATTCCGTCCCCGATGTGCTTGTCCAGGGTGCCGTTGTACTCCAGGATGATCCCATCGAGCGGGGAAAAATAATACAGGTTGAGAAAACGGGCGACTTCCTCCGGTGTCATCCCCTCGGCGATCTCGGTGAATCCCCGGATGTCGGTGAACACGACCGTCACAGTCTGGCTGATGGGCTGGATGCCCTTCCCCCGTTTCTGGAGCTCCCCGAGAACCTGCTCGGGGACAAACTGCTTGAGCCGCTTTTTGACATTGAATTCCCGGATCTTCGCCCTCAGTTCGTTATTTTCGAACGGCTTCGTCAGGAAGCCGTCAATCCCCTGGTTCACCGCCTCGATGGCGCTCTCCATCGTGGCGTAACCCGTCAGCATGATCCGGGTGATCTCGGGATTGATCCGTCCGATGGCGATCAGGGTCTCCATCCCGTCGACTCCCGGCATCTTGTAGTCGGAGATGACCGTCTCTATGTCCTCCCCCCGTTCCCGGACCAGTTGGATCGCCTCCCCGCCGCTCTCCGCCATGCATACATCATATCCATCCCGCTCCAGGACCTTCTTCAAAGACCGCCGCACACCTTCCTCGTCGTCAACAATGAGCAATCCGTTCATGGCATTCTCCTTGCCGGCAGCAGGACCGTCACCTCCGTCCCCTGCCCCCCTTCACTGCGGACGAGGATCTCTCCCCCGTGCCGCTTGATGATCTCATGGGAAATGTAGAGCCCGAGACCCGTTCCCCGTCCGACCTCTTTGGTGGTGAAGAAGGGCTTGAAGATGTCCACCAACCGGCCGTCGGGAATCCCCTGTCCGGTGTCGCGGAACGACACGGACACGCGGTTGCCCTCCCGGCCGCCGTCGGTGGCGGTGGTGATGGTGATCGCCCCCCCTTCCCCCGGCAGAGCATCGAGGGCATTTTTGACGATGTTGACGAAGACCTGGCCGAGATTGGCGAAGTTGCCCTCCACCCGCGGCAGGTCCGCCGCATACCGTCGTTCAATGTGCACCGGCAGGAGCTTGTAGCTGTTATACAGGATCCGGAGCGCGTCGTCCACCACGGCGTGAAGGTCAACCGGTTCCGTGTAGGTCTGGGTCTGGCGTGAAAGGTCCAGCAGGCTCCGGACAATTGAGCCGGCACGGCGAAGCTCCTTCAGGGAAAACCGGAGATCGTCCAGCACCTCCCCGGATGCCCCCTCGACCGGCCGCTCCCGGAGTTCATCGAGGGATGATTCAATCAGGCTGGAGGCACTGGCCAGGGGATTGTTCAGCTCATGGGCCGTTCCCGCCACGAGCTGGCCGATGGAGGCCAGGCTCTCGGATCGGATCAGCTGCTGCTGCGTTTGCTCCTTTTCCTCCAGCATCCTGCGGAGTTCGGCGGTCCGCTCTTCGATCCGCCGCTCCAGCTCCCGGTTCATCCGCTCGATCTCCTCATACCCGGCGGCGTTTTCGATCGCGATGGCCGCCTGGTTGGCGATCGTGTCCAGCAGTTCCAGATCTTCATGGACGAACAGTGCCCCCGATCGTTTCTGCCCCAGCAGGATCGCTCCAATCAGCCGGTTCCGGGACAGCATGGGCACAGCGAGGTCGATCCGGTACGCGTCAAGAAACGCCGTCGGGGATTCACCTCCCGGCACGACCCCGGCCTCTTCATCCAGTTGGGAGCGGCTGACCGGTTCGCCCGCTTCCTCCAGGAGCAGAGCCAGGGGATGGTCCGGCGGCATATCCTCCAGTCCGGCGGAATCCTCTCCCCGCCCGTACGCCCGGAAGCGGCCGGTCCCGGCGTCCCGGACAAGCAGGAAAAATCGCCCGACCGGGATGGCCTCCGATATGGACGCGAACAGCAGGTCCCGGACCTCGTCGGAGTGCTTCAGGCTCGCCAGTTCGCCGCTCAACTCCCGAAGAAGCCTGCGGGCATCGTACCCGCCGCGGAAGAACAGGCGGTCCAGGAAGGCCTGAACCCGTTCCCGGATCGGCTGGAACAGGAAGACCATCATCAGGGCCAGCAGGAGGGACGTAGCGGCGACATCGTGGAAACCGTTGCGGACAAACAGCACATGAATGAGGGAAAGGCCGGCCGCACAAAGCGCCGCCAGGAGGAGCACCAGGATCGAATAGACGATCCCCCTGCGGATCACCGCCCCGGCATCCAGCAGGTCATAGCGGAGGATGCCGTAGGCCAGGATCGCCGCCGGCACGAAACTGAAGCCCCCCATGGGATGAATGTCCAGCCCGATGACCGGCAGGATGTTCAGGGCAATCAAGAGCGAGCTGATTCCTACCCCGGCCGTGATGTATTTAAGCCGGTTCCGCTCCCGGTTGTCGGCGGACCTTCCCAGGCCCTGCACCAGGAGAGAAAGGCAGTATGCCAGCGTGCATCCCGCCAGGATGGAAAAGATATGGAATGCGGGCCCCGCCTCGGCGACGAATCCGCGGGCACCCCGGTGAAGCCCCCGGATGAACAGATCCGTCTGCGTCAGCGGCAGCAATCCGAAGCCGAGGAGCCAGGCAAGACGCTCCGTCCATCGCCGCCCCATGATGCCCAGCAGGCGGTGAACGAACTGGATGTACACGGGCAGGCTGAACACGAAGACGACATAGATCAGCCGCTCTACGGCGAGCACCCGTTCACCGTCGGTTATGAGGCTCAGCATCGCCAGGTCCGCGTTGTTGAGGGCCCCAAGAAGGCACAGGACGGCAAAAAGCCGGTTTGCGGGCGTTCGTCGCCCCTTCAGAAGGGTGACGGCGGTGAGAAAGACGAGAACGAAAAAGCCGAGAACGGGGGGGATGGCAGTGGCGTAAGCGATGTATCGGGGATCGGGAAGCATGCTTTCAACCGGTACGGTTCCGGCATTTGCAATGCCTCACCCCCCTGCAGGGTGCCCCTGAGGGCGAGACTGGGAAGATGGATTCGCGAACGGGCCGTCCCGGGAGGACGTCCCGCCTTGCACGGTCTTGCCGGCCGCCTCAGAAAAGGAACACGGCCGCCGCGAGGACGGTCGTGTAGCTGTTTGCCTTGACGATGCTCGACTGCGTGCTGTTCAGGGTCCGGACGATCTTTCCGCTGATCTTGAAGATTTCCTTTTTTTCGTCCCAGCTCTCGTCGACGTTGAAGTCGATCCCGAGGGTCGATGCCAGCATGGCCGCCGCCAGGTCTTCAGCGTATTCCCCGGCCTGTTTCTCCGTCTGGCCGAAGGCATGGTGCTCGCTGATGTACCCGTAGGCGCCCTTGTCGGCGGGGACGGCGCAGCCCACGGAGGCGGCGAGCAGGCGCCTCATCTCGTTGCTGCAACAGCGGCTCATGACACAGAAGGTTATGGCCCCGGGCTTGAGCTCCTTGAGGCCGTTCGGTTTGGAAACCACTTTGCACCCTGGTGGCATGATGCTGGACACCTGGACCAGGTTGCACTTTTCGATTCCCGCGTCCCGAAGAGCCAACTCGAACGAATGGAGTTCTTCCCGGTGGACACCCACCCCTTTCGTGAAGAAGATCTTCTTCGGGACATATCCAATCATGATTCTTTTCCTCCAGCCGGAAAATTTGGCATGGCTGCGCCGAGAGGCTTCATGCGCTATTTTTTGTTTTTTTTCAAGTCGAATCAACCGGCTCCGCAAAGGCGCCGATTCCCGAGGGAACTCAAAGGGCTGCCGTTAATCCGGCATACCCCATCATTCGGTAGACAAGTTTTGCCGCCAGGAAATCGGGGGCCACGAGACCCGGAAGGGGGGAAAGCTCCACGACGTCGAAGCCCCGGATCCGGGCCCGCCGCGAGACCCGCCGGAGCAGTCCCGTGAGGGCTCTCCAGTCGATGCCGCCGGGCTCCGGCGTTCCCGTGGCGGGCATGAAGGCCGGGTCGAGGGCATCCAGATCCACGGTGATGTAAAGGTCCCCCTCCAGGAGTTCGCTGATACGGTCCAGGTTTTCCTCGCCTGCCATGACAAAATCGGCAGAAAACGATCGGATCCCCGAGTCTTTCAGGTATAGCGCCTCCGGCGCGCTCATGCTGCGGATGCCAGCCTGGACGAGGGGACAAAGCTCCACGATCCTCCTGGCGATGCAGGCATGGCTGAAGGGCGTACCCTGATAGGCGTCCCGCAGGTCCGCGTGGGCGTCCAGCTGGAGCACGCTGAGTCCCGGATACTTCCGCCGGACCGCCTGGACGGCCCCCAGGGAAACGCTGTGTTCGCCTCCCAGAAGGACGGGAATCTTTTCCAGATCGAGAACTTCCTCCACCCGTTCCCTTACGGTGAGGACCATGGATTCCGGCCCCGACGCATCCGCTTCGATGGCGGGAGCGGTATGAATCCCCGAGCGATAGGTCTCCCGGTCCAGCTCTTCGTCGTAAAGCTCCATGTTGCCCGAAGCCTCCAGGATCGCCAGCGGACCCCGGCGGGACCCCGACTGGTAGGTCGAGGTCAGGTCGTAGGGAACGGGAATCACGACGAATGCGGACTGCCCCAGAGCACAGAATTCAGGATCCAAGCCCCCGAAATTCATAACCACCTCCCAAAAGGAAAGGGACCATAGCACACCCCCCGCCCGATGTCGAGACCGGGGGGAACCGTGTCGTCTTACCCCCCCGGCAGAGACGGCTTCTCCCCTGCCTTTCAGGGCTTGTAAAACGACAGTGAAAACACGCCGTCTTCGAATACTCCAAAGGAGCAGTGGCGGAGCCAGTCGCCGAGAGTCAGGAAGGTGCGGGTCAGCCCGGCCGTCTCGTAGTGCTCGATGACGGGCCGGTGGCTGTGGCCGCAGATGACGGCATCGTATCCCTCTCCGAACTTTTCGAGGGCGAAGCGGCGCATGCCGTCGACGAGGAGGCTCTCCGCCTCCCCGGAGAAGCGGCGGCTCGCCAGGGAGGTCAGGCGGGCAGCCCGCCAGACGAAGGGGAACGGCAGGATTCGCTGGAGCCGGTAGATAAAAGGGCTCCGGAGCACTTTACGAACCAGGGCGGCCCCTGAATCGGGCGGATCGATGACGTCGCCGTGGGTCAGGAGGACCCGCTTCCCGTCCAGATCGAGTTCCGCCCAGTCGGGAAAAACCTCCATGCCCAGGACACCGGTGAAGTAGTCCCCCAGGAAGAAATCGTGATTGCCCTCGCAGAGTCCGATCCGGACCCCCTGGTCCCGGAGGGCGGTCAACCGCTCGATGACGGGAAGGAAATCGGGAAAGATCCGGCCCTCCCGGCCGAACCAGAAATCAAAGAAATCCCCGGCAAGGAACAGGGCGTCGCAGCGCCCCGCCCCGTCGCCGGGGGCCTGCACTCCTCCGGGTGCGCCGCGGGGACCCTGCAATCCTTCCAGAAACCGCATCACCGCCCCATAGACCGGCTCGTGCCGGTCGATCAGGTGCGTATCGGAAAGAAAAATTGCCCTCATGGATTTCCCCAAGCAGGATCGGAGTCTGAGAAACGGAATCGGTTTCGAATCTGTCCCTCTGCCTTGCATTCACGAGGGCGCGGGGGCTTCCACAAACAGCCGCCCGTGCCCCGACCGGATCGTCTCCTTGTCATGGGAAACCGCCTCCCCCTCAGCCGAAACTCTCGTCGGCAATCTCCAGCATGGAGAGGTCTTCGCTGCGGATGGACTGCGCCGCCGCTTCCACCTCCGGCAGGACGTGCCGGATGAAGTATTTCGCCGCCGCAATCTTTCCCTGGTAGAACGCCGCATCAGCGTTGTTTCTCAGTAGATCGTGGACCTCAAAAAGCTTGAAGAGGTCTTCCGGGGCGACGCCGTTCTCCCGGCACAGGGCTTCGAGCTTTTCTTCCGCCACGCCGGCCTCCCAGAGGAGGAGCCACCCGAGGACGACCTTGCCCATCATCATGAGAAACGGATAGGCATTGGCGACGGGAATCATGAATTTCCCGGCCTTGCTGCTGGCTCCGAAGAACATGGCCATTTCGCCGAGCACGTTGGCGGCGGCCTGGACGCCGTCGGACAACCCGCTCAGAAGGGGCCTTTCCCTGTACCGGGCCGTGACGGCCCCGATCTCGCCGAGGAGGTTGATGAAGTAGATGCCCTTTTTCATGCCCAGCTTGCGTCCCACCAGGTCCAGGGCCTGGATGCCGTTCGTCCCCTCGTAAAGGGAGGCGATCTTCTCGTCCCGCATGAACTGCTCCACGGGGTATTCCTGGCAGAAGCCATATCCTCCATAGACCTGGATGGCCTGCTCGGTCACCCGGAACGCCATGTCGGAGCAGTAGGCCTTGCAGATCGGCGTGAGGATCTCCAGAAGTCCCGTCCACTTTTCCCGTTCGCCGTCCTCGACCGCCGTGCGGGCCTTGTCGACGCACCAGGCCGTGTAGTACATGAGGACCCGCATTCCTTCCACCTGGGCCTTCATCCACAGGAGCATCCGGCGGACGTCGGGGTGCTGGATGATGGGAACCCGGGGCGCCTCGGGGTTCTTCATGTTCATGAGCGACGACCCCTGAAACCGCTCCTTGGCATACTGAAGGGCGTGAAGATACGCGATGGAGCCGCTGGACAGCCCCTGGAGGCCGACGCCGATGCGGGCCTCGTTCATCATCTGGAACATGACGCGCATGCCCTGCCGTTCCGCGCCGAGAAGCTCGGCATAACAATCCCCGTTGTCGCCGAAGTTGATCAGGCAGGTCGCCGAGCCCTTGAGCCCCATTTTGTGTTCGATGTTGCCGATGGTGTAATCGTTCCTCTTTCCCAGCGTCCCGTCGTCGTTCACCAGGAACTTCGGGACGAGAAAGATGGAGATGCCCGCCGTCCCGGGAGGATCTCCTTCGATGCGCGCCAGGACCGGGTGGACGATGTTTTCCGTCAGGTCGCTGTCTCCCCCGGTGATGAAGATCTTCGTTCCCGAGAGGCGGAAGGTCCCGTCGGGCATACGGACGGCCTTCGTCTTGAGGTTGCCCACGTCGGACCCGGCACCCGGCTCCGTCAGGGCCATGGTGCCACCCCAGGCGCCGGAATACATTTTTTCCATGTATTTCCGTTTCTGCTCCTCCGTTCCGAAGGTCTCGACGAGGTGCGCCGCCCCCTCGGTGAGGCCGGGATAGGCATGAAAGGCGAAGTTGTGCATGAACCATTCCTTCGCCGCCGAGCTGATCACGATGGGCAGTCCCTGTCCGCCGTGCTCGGCGGGGCGGCTCATGCCCATCCATCCGCCCTCGCAGTACAGCCTGTAGGGACGATGGAAGACCTCCGGCACGGCGACGTTGCCGTCCTTCAGGGAGCACTCCGCGCGATCCGCCGCGGCGAGGGTGGGCAGGATCTCCTCCGTTGCCAGTTTCCGGGCCTCGGTGAGAATCATGTCGAACAGATCCGCCGAGAGATCCTGAAAGCGATCCGCTGCACACAGTTTTTCCACGTCCAGCAGTTCGTAGAGAAGAAACTTCTGATCCCGTTCGTCAACAATCAAGCTTCCCATGATTCTTACTGCCTCCTTCCCAAGAGAGGTTCAGGCCCGGGAAGAGGAGCTTTGCTTCTTTGGCCGGCGGGATCGCGGGCCGGCTCCCTTCTCCGGGACATTGGGGAGATGCATAGCACAATCGGTCCGGCAGGGAAAGCGGTACTTGACATGCAAATCAACATTTTCGGCTTGCTAATCGGATAGTTATAAAACTCATTGACAACCTTTTCCGGCCTCCGGTACAAGCGTGGGACTGCCGCCGCAATCCAATCCCGGAGTCTCTCTTGACCGGAACCATTGTCAACACCGGCGCCGTCGTCGCCGGAAGCCTCCTCGGCCTGGCCGCGGGGAAACGTCTTCCGGAGCGCATGAAAACGCTCCTTCTTCAGTGCCTCGGCCTGTCGACCCTGCTCATCGGTCTCCAGATGGCCCTCTCCGGCAAGGAACTTATGGCCAACATCGCCTGCCTGCTCCTCGGCGCCATCATCGGCGAGGCGGTGAACCTCGAAGGGTGGATCGAGCAACTCGGCGAGTGGCTGAAGGCCCGGGCCCGCTCCGGCTCCTCCACGTTCGTGGAGGGCTTTGTCACCTCCTCCCTGCTCTACGTGACGGGCGCCATGGTCATCGTCGGCTCCATCCAGGACGGCGTGGCGGGGGATCCCCGGACGTTGTACATCAAATCCCTTCTCGACGGCGTGGCGTCCATCGCCCTGGCCTCCGCGCTGGGTCCGGGCGTCCTTTTCTCCGCCCTCTCGGTCCTCGCCGTCCAAGGGAGCCTGACGCTCCTGGCGTCGCGGCTTGTTTTCCTCCAGGCCCCCGCGGTCCTCGACGCGGTCACCGCCACGGGAGGGCTCCTCATTGTGGCCATCGGGATCAACCTCCTGGAGCTCACGAAAATCCGGATCGGCAACCTGATCCCGGCCCTGGTCCTGGCAATCCTCTGGGGGGTCTGGAAATAAGACGCGGAAACCGCCATGACGAACCCGGTGCCACGGAAGAACCATCCACCCGCAGAGGCGAGGCCGGGGCGACTCCGGCATAAACCGGAGCAATTCCCGGAGCGGCCGTTGACGGCGCTCCTGCAGCATATCTCAAAAGGAAGGAGTACAGGCAGCATGTACATGTACGAAACCTACACGGTGGAAAAGAGACCCGAACAGAAGACCGCCATCCTCTACCTGAACCGGCCGGAGAAGATGAACGCCATGAACTGGCCTTTCTGGAGGGACCTGGCGCTGGTGGTGGACGAACTGGAGAAGGACCCCGAGGTGGAGGCGGTCGTGGTTGCCGGAAAAGGCAGGGCCTTCAGCGTCGGCATCGATATCTTCGGTTTCGCTTCGGAATTCCTGGAGACCATCAGCGCTGCGACCCCCGCGAACAGGGAGGACTTCCGCCGCCTGATTCTCCAGATGCAGCAGGGATTCAACCGGATGCACAGCGGCGACAACATCTACATTGCCGCCATCCACCATTACTGCCTCGGCGGAGGGCTCGACCTGGCCGCCGCCTGCGACATCCGCCTGGCGTCGAGCGATGCCGTCATCTCCCTCCGGGAAGCACGGGTCGCCATCGTGGCGGACATGGGCAGCCTGAACCGGCTCCCCCGGATCATCGGCCAGGGCAATGCGAGGCTCATGGCCTTCACGGCCCGGGACTTCACCGCCGCCGAGTGCCTCCGGATGGGCCTGCTCAGCGAGATATTCGACACACCGGAAGCGCTTCTGGAGGGGGCGTTGAAGCTGGCGGCGGAGATCACCGACAACCCTCGCTCCGCCGTGAGGGGATCCAAGCGGCTCCTGAACTTCATGGAAAACCACAGCGTCGAGGAGGGACTGGATTACGTGGCCCTTTGGAATTCCTCTTTTTTCAGCATCCGGGACGTTCAGGAGGCGGCCATGAAGTCCGCCGGCAAGGGGAAGAAGAAGGACTGATTCTTCCTCAGTCTCGGCGGCCGCCGATGCCCCTGAGGAACCGGGCGGCAAAGAGGGATTTCAGCTCTGCGTGGACGGACCCGTAGGTCCGTTTCCCCGCCAGGAGTTCCTCGAAGTAGCGAACGGCCCGCCGGCTCCGGACACCAATGCGATAGGAAACGCCGGGGAACCGGTAGAACAGGCCGGCGAGGCGGGCGGCATATTGCAGGTCCAGGCGGATCTCGTCGTTCACCTGCTCCTCATACTCCCGGAGCGGCCGTCCTTCCGCAATGACCCGGGCGGCCATCCGTCCGCTCAGGACGGCGAAGTGGATTCCCTCACCCGTGAGGGGATCCACGAGGCTGGCCGCATCTCCCGCGAGCAGGGTTCGGCGGGACGTGATCGCCGGCGTCCCGTCGCAGTAGGGGATGAGATGCCCCTGGAATCGGGTGCGGATCCTGCCTTTCGTGGCAGGGGTCCGGTCCAGGAAGTCCTGGAGCCTCCTACGGATGTCCGGCAGCCGAGGCAGCATGGTCGCCATGCCGCAGGAGAGATGGCTCCGCTTGGGGAAGACCCACCCGTACCCTTCGGGCACGACTCCGAAATCGATACAGATGGTCCCGCCCCACCGTTCCAGGTCTGCCGGCGAAACCTCCGTCTCCGCAGAGAGCCCGATGCCCAGGGACCTCCGGGGAAAGAGACCGACGGTCCGGGCGACCCGGCTGAGCGGCCCGTCGGCACCGATGAGCCATCGGGACCGCCATGACCCGCCGTCTTCCGTCACGACCTCCACGGAGTCGTCCCCTTCCGAAGCGCCCGTCACCTCCAGCCCCTCCCGGACCTCGCATCCCGCCTCCTCCGCACACTGCAGGAGGTGGTCGTCGAAGCGGTCCCGCATCACCATGACAATGCCGGGCGGATCCAGCACCACGTCGAACGGGCGGCCTCCGGCATAGGAAAAGCGGACTCTGCCGACGGACGATTCCAGGACATGCCCCGGAAGGGGCCCCACGAGGGGAACGATGTGGGGCGGCAGGCCGCCGCCGCAGGGCTTCTGGCGGGGAAACCGGGCCTTGTCCAGGATCAGGACACGGGCACCCGATTCGGCCAGCATCCGACCCGCCGCGGTCCCTGCGGGACCAGCACCGGCAATGATCACGTCATAGAGCTTCCCGTTTTCCACGAACCCGATCCTTGCATCCGAAGAATGCAGGGGCGGATGGAGATCCCCCCCTGCGCCGCCCGTGACAGCCCCCGCGCCGAAACCAGCCGTCCAGCCGCGGGGGCGCGGCCGGGGGTTTCCAGAGGAGCAATTAGAAAACGTTTCCATTTTCACGGCTGCCCGGTTTCAAAAGGCAGAGGACGGAAACGTTTTCGCGACGGCGGAAGCCCCCGTGACAGCCCCCGCGCCGCGGACAAAACATCCAGCCGCGGGGGCGCGGCTGGGCAGGGGGCCGGAGGCACGGGAAAGCTATAAACGACAAGCCCTGCAAAGTCAAAGCCCCACTCCCTCTTTTCGGATCCCGGCATCCGGGCGGCGTCCACGGAACGCTTTTCCCAAAACGCCCACCACAGACGGAAGACAAGACTTAACCCCTTTGCCCGATTGAAAAAAATACCGTTCTGGTGTAGGATTCCGCGTTACTTCGGGGAGGCCGATGCCGTGTATTACCATTCCAACGGAAACAGCGGATTCGACGGACAAAAAACCCTGGTGATCGCTTCCCTCTTTCGGGACGATTTCTGCATCGATTGGCTGGTGGATCTCCTGGCAGACCTGAAGCCGTCCCAGATCCTGGCCCAACTGGAGCAGGGAGTCGCGGACGGCAGCCTGGTCCGGAAAGAACCCGGCTACTACGGATTTGCCAGCGACAAGAAGCGCAAGCGATTGCGGGCGACGCTCGATCCCCGGGAAGAAAAGCGGCTCCATGGCTACATCGCCGATATCCTCATGCGGCAGCTCCCGGACAACGAGGAGAAGGCCCACGCCGTCGCTCACCACCTGATCCACATCCTCAACGACGCCAACCGCTGCCGGTACCTGATCAAGGCGGGGGATCTGCACCTCGAGGCCTTTCGTCCGGAGGAAGCCCTCCAGTGTTACAGCAAGGCCCTGGAGGATCTCGCCGCACTGACGGGACGCGAGGCGGACGGTCTTTTCAGCGAGACAGCCATCAAGTACTCCAAGATCTCCACGGCACGGCACGACACGATGAAGGTCCTCTCCATCCTGGAGTCGGCCCTTGAAAAGGCGACCCGCTGGAAGGTCGACCGCGCCCGGGCCCTCCTGAAGATGCACATGGCCAAGAATGAGTGGCTTCGTTCCCGCTACGGCAGCGCCCTCCGGCATTTCGAGGAGGGGTGGGCCCTGGCCCAGGAGCTGAACGATCCCCGCGTCCTGCAATCGGCAACCACCTTCAGCGCGTTCTTCCTTTTCTGGCAGGGCCGGTTCCAGGAGGCGGTCCGGATGTACGAAAAAGCCGTCCCGGACATCGAGCGGTATCCCCAGGGAGGCTTTCCCCTGCTGGCGGTCATGACCGTGGGTTACTGCTACGCCCAGATCGGCCAGGTGACCCAGGGACTGGGAATGCTGGACGCCCTCCGGAACCATGGACTGGGCAAGGGGGATCTCTACCTGGCTGCCTATACGGCGGGCAACATCGGCAACGTCATGCTGGAGATCGGCCGGGTGGACGAGGCCATCCGGTACCTGGAAGACTCCGCGAAAATGGCAAAACGGGCCCACAATGACTGGGTATGGATCACCGGCAAGATGTCCCTGGCCTACGCGTACTACCTCAAGGGGGATACCGAGCAGTCTCTGCAGAATCTCCGGGAATTCCTCCACCACACCCGGAAGGTTCACACAACGGTTTACCTGTACCCTTACCTCCTGGAACTCCGTGCCGCCATGGACAGGGGGGAACTCCCGGCCATGGAGGAACTCTGCCTGGATAAAGACATTCAGGCAATGATCGGTGGGCACAACATCTTTCTAAAGGGAGTCGCCTACCGGTTCCAGGCGCAACAGTGGCAGCGGGAGGGCCGTCCGCGCGAAGAGGTGATCCGGTCACTCAGGGACTCCATTGCAAACATCGAGGAATCGGGGCAGCAGATCGAGTTGGCCAAATCGCGGCTGGAACTGGCGCGCCAGTACCTGGCCGAAGGAGACCGGGAAGAAGCCAAGGTACTGACGGTCATGACCTCGGAGACCCTGGATGCGTTCAACGACAAGCTCATTCCCGACGAACTCCGGATACTGCTCGGGGATCGGCCCGCCGGGGAATCGCTCCTGAGGGAAATCCTGAACCTGGGCCAGAAGGTGGTCACAATCCAGGACAACCGGGACCTGGTCCAGCACATCCTCTCAACCCTGAACCGGATCACCGGGGCCGAGCGGAGCGCCATTTTTCTCCTCGAAGGGGTGGAGGGCGAACCGAGGCCGGTTCTGCGGGCATCGAAGAACCTGACCTCGGAGCAGGTGAGCCACGGCTCGTTCGCCTCGTCCCTGAAGATCATCGAGGAGGTGGCCGCGACGGGCAAGGGCCGGATCCTGGCCGACGGAACGCCCGAAAAAGGGAACGGGAGCCCGGGTGCCGAGGTGATCCGGTCCCGGATCTGCGTTCCCATGATTCTTCGGGACAAGACCGTCGGGGTCCTCTATCACGACAACCGGCTTCTCTCCAGCGCCTTCCGGGAATCGGACCTGGATCTCCTGTCCTATTTCGCGGCCCTGGCGGCCTTCGCCCTGGACAATGCCCGGGCCTACGACGAGATCCAGCGGCTCAACCGCAAGCTCTGCGAGGAAAATCTCTACTACAAGGAAGAACACCTCCAGAACCTGCATTTCGACGACATCATCGGTGATAGTCCGGGGATCCACCGGGTTCTGGCCCAGATCGACCAGGTCACCGGAACGGACGCAACGGTGATGATCATCGGCGAGACCGGCGTGGGCAAGGAACTCGTGGCGAGGGCCATCCACCGCCACAGCACGCGGCGAGACAAGCCCTTCATCAAGGTGAACTGCAGCGCCCTTCCGGAAAGCCTGATCCCCAGCGAGCTGTTCGGCCACGAGAAAGGGGCTTTCACCGGAGCCATCCGCCGGCGCCTCGGCCGCTTCGAGCTGGCCGACGGCGGAACACTCTTTCTCGACGAGATCGGCGAGATCAGCCTGGACTTGCAGGTACGGCTCCTCCGGGTCCTCCAGACCCGGGAGTTCGAGCGGGTCGGAGGCAGCGAAACCATCCGCTCCGACTTCCGGCTCCTGGTGGCGACGAACCGGAACCTGGAGATGGACGTAAAAACCCAGAAGTTCCGCCCGGACCTGTACTACCGCCTCGCCGTCTTCCCCATTTACGTGCCGCCGCTCAGGGAGCGTCGTGAGGACATCCCCCTTCTGGCCTTCCACTTCCTCAGGATCTACGCCCAGAAACGGGGCAAAGAGTTTACCAAGATCCCCGAAGTGGAAATGGAGAAGCTGCTCGATTACGAATGGCCCGGAAACGTCCGGGAACTGGAGAACATTATCGAGCGGGGAACGATCCTCAATCCCGGCCCGGTGTTCCGGGTACCGGAACTGGGGTCGCGCTTCTCCGAGGCACCGCCCCCGGGCAACGGCGTGAGCCTGATGGACAACGAGCGGCGTCACATCCTCTGGGCTCTGCAGAAGACGAAATGGAAGGTCCGGGGAAAGGGCGGGGCGGCAGAGCTTCTGGAACTCCCCCCTTCAACCCTTGCCTTCCGGATGAAGAAACTGGGGATCCAAAGGCCCGAGACCTCTTCCTGACGGGATTCTTGAAGAAAAGCGGCAGACCGCGGCGGCTCCGGTGTGGAGGGGCACGGAACAGGGGCCGCGGCCTGCCTACGGAAAGGAATCGATGGCACGGGAGACGGCCCGCAGAAAATCCGCCGGTCGCCTTCCGTTGAAAGAAAGGCCTTCCCCGCTTCAGGCCTTTCCGTATTTTGCAATGTAGAGCGGGTCGTTTTCCTGCAGTTCCCGGCGCATCACCTTTCCCACCAGGGTCTTGGGAATCTCCTTGATGAACTCGATGTGCCTGGGCGCCTTGTAGTGGGTCATGTTCGCCTTGCACCAGTCCTTGAGCCCGTCTTCCGTGATCCTGCCCACCCAGGCCTCCTTCAGGACGACCCAGGCCTTGATGGCCTCTCCCGTCTCCGGGTCCGGCAGGCCCGCCACGGCCACTTCGCTGATTCCCTCGTGAACCCCCATGAGCTGCTCCACCTCCGTGGGGAAGACCGAGAAGCCCTTCACCTTGATGAGCTGCTTTTTGCGATCGTTGAGGGTCACCCGCCCATGGGCGTCCATGAAGCCGATGTCGCCGGTGTAGAGCCAGCGTTTGCCGTCTTCCCGGAGGCGGACCGTATCGGCGGTCTCTTCCGGGTTGTTCAGGTATCCCTGCATGACCGTCGGGCCCGCCATGATGAGCTCGCCGCTCTCCCCGACGGGCATCTCGCCCTCGCCCGTGAACATGTCGACGATCTTCCACTCGAGGCCCGGCAGGGCCAGTCCGATGGTTCCTGTCGTGTCCACATCGCTGATGGGACCACCCGCCACGACCGGCGAGGCCTCCGAGAGGCCGTAGCCCTCAATGAGACGCGCCCCCGTCAGCTTCTCGAAGCTCTCCTTGACGTTCCGGTGCAGGGGGCCGGCCCCGGAGATGCAGCCGTACAGCTTCGTCGCAATGGGATACTTGCCGATATCCGGGAAGTCGGCGATCCGCTGGAACATGACCTCCGCTCCCGGGAAATAGGTCTGCTGGTCCGGGGCGATGTCGCAGATCGTCTTCAGGAGCACCTCCGTCTCGGGGGGCCGCGGGAAGAGCATCATCCACATCCCGCAGTGGAGCACCGTGTTCATGATGGCCGTCATCCCGAAGGAGTGGAACAGGGGCAGAATCCCGATCATGCAGGCCCCGGGTACCATGGTCCACATCCAGGCACCCACCTGGATGGCGTTGCACACGCAGTTGTAATGGCTGAGCACCGCCGCCTTCGGAACGCCCGTTGTCCCACCGGTCATGATGTACGTGGCTACATCGTCGGGGGTCACGGCCGTCCGCAGCGGCTCCGGCTTCGCCTTCAGAAGGTCGAGGAAGCAGAGGGATTCGGGGGGCACGGGACCGGTGGGGATCTTCTTGAGCTTCTTGGCCATCCACTTCTTCCAGTCCGCGATCTTGAGAAGATCCGCCACGTTCGTCTTGATCCAGTGGTGGATGTGCAGATCCTGCTCGATGGGCTTGAGCAGCGGTTCGTAGAGGGCGTCCAGGAAGATCAGGGTCCGCGCCCCGGTGATGTTCAGCTGGTGGAGGATCTCCCCCGGCTTGTAGGTGGGATTGATGCCCGTCACGATGACCCCCAGCTTGGCGCAGGCGTAATAGGCGACTACGTACTGGAAGCAGCTCGGCAGGATCAGGGCGACCACGTCGCCTTTTCTCAGGCCCAGCTTGCGGAGGCTCTGGGCAAAGGCGTCCACGTGGCCCAGGATCTCCCGGTAGGTCATGAAAGACTCCAGGAACCAGGCCGCACGATGGTCGGCGTATTTCGCCGCCGACTCCGCCAGCATCTCGTAGAGGGTGATCCGGGGGAAATCGATGTTCTTCGGAACCTTTTCGGGCCATCCGGCCTCAGGCTGCAGCCAGGGTTTCGATTCATCCACGCGAAGTAAATTCTGATCAGCCATAGGGTCTCCTTTCCCGTTCTCCCGGGGTTCGTCCGCCTCCTCCGCATCCGGCCGATCCGGCCGTGCGCAGGGAACACCTCTCCGTCGACGCCATCCGGAGGGGATGGCGCCCGGGGACCCGGGGTCCGTGCCCGCCGCCGTCCTTCAGCCGGCGTCAGGCGTTATTCATTGCTGGTTTCTCCTTCTTCCCGCAGGGTGGAGATGAATACCCGTGATTGCGGGCGGTTTGAAAGACGTCGTTCCGGGAGTGTCAACCCAGCCCCAGAAGCTCCCCGAGGTCCTCCCTGAGCATCTCCTGCGGACCTGCACCGCCGAAGAGGACCAGGGCGTCCCGTACATAGCGCTGGGCGTCGTACTCCATGGTGTATCCGTATCCCCCAAGAACCTGAACGCAGTCCATGGAGGCCTTCCTGGCCGTTTCCACGGCCAGAATCCTGGCCGTCGCCGCTTCCGCGGCGCAGCGCTTCTCTTCGTCGGCCAGGCAGGCAGCCTGCCGGGCGACCAGGCGGGCCGCCCGGATTCGCACGGCCATGTCGACAAGCATGTCTTTCACGGCACTGAAGGCAATGATGGGACGGCCGAACTGGACCCGCTCCTTTGCGTACTGGACGGCGTAGTCGTATGCCCCTTGGGCGATCCCCAGCCCGCAGGCGGCAATCTCCAGGTGTTCCGCTTCCTGCAGCACCGCCCACTGCTCCCAGCCCCGATTGAGCCCTTCCGGGCCGCCCAGGACGTCCTCCCGCGAAACGGCTACGTTCTCAAAGCGGACCTCACCGATGCCGAGGCTCGCGGTTCCCACCAGATCCGCCGTTCCGGCCGCTATTCCCGGCTTCTTCGCGTCCACCAGGAAGAAGGAAAGACCTTCCCGGGGCGGATTTCCGGGGCCTGTCCGGGCCAGGGTGAGGATCGCCGCGGCCCGGCCGGCCAGGCGGACGAACTGTTTCGTTCCATTGAGCAGGAACCCGTCTCCGTCCGGAACAGCCGTCATCCCGGCGGCGAAGCGGCCGTACCCCCCGTCCGGCTCCAGGATGGCGCCGGCAAACAGTGCGGACCCGTCGACAACGAAAGGCAGGTGGCGTTCCTTCTGCTCCGGGCTGCCCAGATCGCCCAGATTTTTTCCTCCCCCGAAGGCGCAGGCAGCAAAGGCCCCCGCCAGGGCCGGATAGACGGCCGACAGTTCCTCGACAATGAGCGCCGCCGCCAGGACGTTCCGGCCTCCGCCGCCGTACGCTTCGGGTACGACAAGGCCGCAGAACCCGTTGTCGGCCAGGGGACGGTACAGCTTTTCCGGGAAGCCCCCCTGTGTGTCCGCTTCCCGGGCCGCATCGCGGGTGCATTCCCGTGCGATGAACCGGCGGATGGTATCCCTGATCACTTCCTGTTCTTCCGTCAGTCTGAAATCCATCTTGAACTCCCTTTCAGGCTTTCCCCGCCGCCCCTCCGCCCGTCAAGGGACAGGGCGGATCGGGGGGCTCGCTCGCTTCTCAGACCCTGCGCTCGTAACCCTTCCAGTAGCGCTCCCGGATCTTCTTCTTGTCGACCTTCCCCAGGTTGGTCAGCGGGATGGCATCCCAGAACTCGACCGTCTTGGGACAGATGAGGCTTCCCTTGCGCTCCTTCACGAAGTTGATCAGATCCTTCTCCGTGGCGGTCTTTCCTTCATGGAGGACGACGATCGCTTTGACCGCCTCTCCCCATTTCTCGTCGGGAACTCCGATGACCGCAGCACCTTTCACAGCGGGATGCTCGAAAAGGACGTCCTCGATCTCCCGCGGGAAGATGTTGAATCCGCCGCTGACGACCATGTCCTTGGAGCGGTCCACGATGTAGAGGAACCCCTCCTCGTCCATCTTCGCCATGTCGCCCGTCCAGAGCCAGCCGTCACGGATCGTCTCTGCGGTGGCCTCGGGATTCTTCCAGTAGCCGCTCATGACGTTGATGTGCCGGCAGACGATGTCCCCCACCTCCCCCTGGGGCACGTCCTTCCCGTCACCGTCGACGAGCCGGACAATCGCCGGAAACGTGGGCCTTCCGCAGGAGCTGAAGATCTGCCGCTCCCGCTCCGGGTCTTTGATAACGTGCTCCTCCCGGGGCAGGGCGCTGATCATCATGGGCGCCTCGGTCTGGCCGTAGAGCTGCGTGAAGATGGGTCCGAAGGTATTGATGGCCTGCTTCAACCGCTCCGGGGCGATGGCGGCGGCCCCGTAGACGATGTTCCGGAGGCTCGAGACATCGTACTTCCCCCGGTCCGGATAATCGAGCAGGGCATAGATCATCGTGGGCACCACAAACGTCGATGTAACCCCGTACCTCTCGACGGCCGCGAGAAAACTCTTGGGATCGAACCCGTCGAGGATGACGCAGACCCCGCGGCGGATCATGATGGGAATCATCAGGCAGCCCCCCGCGTGGGTGAGGGGTGTCGCGAAGGCGAACGCCTCGTCATAGCCGAAGCCCAACTCCAGCATCTCGGTGATGTACGTGCCCGTCCAGGCCCGGTGGGAGAGCATGACCCCCTTGGGAACGCCCGTCGTTCCTCCGGTGAAGTAGATCCCCGCCAGGTCTTCCTCGTCGATGTCCACGAGCGGAACCTCCGGAGGATGGTCCTTGATCAGCGTCTGGAGGTGCAGATGGCCTTCGGCGATCTTTTCATGGTCCTTGCTGATGCAGATCAAGTGCTTGACGGTCTTGAGGCGGGGAAGCATCTCCATCACGCGGGACGCCATCTTCTCATGGTAGATCAGGGCTTTGCATTCCGCGTGGTTTATCATGAATACGTGGTCGTCGTTGGTCAGCAGGACCGCCAGGGGCACCCGGATCACGCCGATCTTCGCCAGGGCATACTCGCAGGAGATGTACTCGGGACAGTTGGCCATCAGGAACGCCGTCGTGTCTCCCTTTTTCAGCCCCAGCTTCGTCAGCGCGTTCGCCAGGCTGTAGGCCGCCTTCTGCATGTCGTCGTATGTGTACGATTCGTCATGGTACTTCATGGCCACCCGGTGCCTGAAATTCATGACGCACCGGTCATACAGCTCTCCGACCGTCGTGCCGAATATCATCGCTCAACCTCCTCTGTTTTCACCCCGGCTTTCCTTCGGCCGAAGGCTTCCCGTTTGTCCCGGTTCTGTTCCGGACCGCGCGGGCCGGTCCCCCGGCCCCCTCCATGGAGGGCACAGCCGCAGACCCTGCCGGCCTCCCGCCTCCAGGCTCAACTCTTGTAAAAGTTCCTGCCGTAAAGCTTCCCGCTCAACCCGGTCAGGTCGGCCCACTTCAGCGGCCCTCCCTTGTCGGCGGGAAAGCCGATCCCCCAGACGGCGCCGATGTCGACGGCCCGGGGCCCTTTGACGACGCCCTTGTCGAGCAGTTCCTTCCCTGTCTCCACAAAGGGCAGAAACAGCATTTCCTGGAGGGACTCGACGCTCATTTCCTTCTTCAGCCCCTGCGGATTGACAAGGGGAAGCGCCTCGGGATCGACGGCCCCTTCCTTCGTGTAAAACCCTTTTCCGTTCTTGTTCCGGCCGAAGCGGCCCGCCTTGTAGATGTTCTCCAGCGCCATCGGCGCCTTCCGTCCCAGGGACTTGGTCAGGACCAGGTAGGACACGTCGATCCCCACCTCGTCGGTGAGACGGATCGGGCCGACGGGGAGGCCGAACCGCATCATTGCATCGTCCACGGCATCCATGGGCACGCCCTCCCCCAGCAACTCGTATGCCTTGATGAAATAAGGAAATAGCATGGCGTTGACGACGAAACCAGGATTATCGTTGCAGATGATGGGGCGTTTGCGCAGGCCTGCGGCGAAGTTCAGGAGATCGTACACCGCCTCGTCCGTGGTCTCCTTTCCCCGGATGATCTCCAGGAGCTCCATGCGCCAGACGGGGGAAAAGAAATGGGCCCCAAGAAAGCGCTGCGGAAACGTCACGCTCCGGGCCAGCCGGTCCACCGGCAGGCTTGATGTGTTGCTGACGATCAGGCAGTTCTCCGGCACGGCCCGGCAGAGGTCCCCGTAGACCTGCTCCTTTACGGCGGGATCCTCGAAAACCGCCTCGATGACGAGATCGACGTCGGCGAAATCGGCCGTCCATTCCGACACCGGCTTGAGCAGCCCCATGAGGTCATCGACGGATTTTTTGAGCTGGCCCTTCGCCGCCATGCCCTCCAGGATTTTTTTCACAAAGGCCATCCCCGGCTCCATGGCCTCGGGGAGATCCTTTACCACGACCGGTACCTGGAGACGCCGCAGCATGTCGATGACAATCCCCCGTCCCATGGTGCCGAAGCCCAGCACGGCCAGTTTCTTCAGGGGCCGGGGATGGAACCCTTTGGGGATCATGGTCAGAGGCTTGTCCGAATAGGTCTTCAGGAAGAAGGTGTTGATGGAGCCTTTGCATTCCGGCGTCGCCAGGACCTCGAGAAAACACTCCGTCTCGATCTTCAGCCCTTCCGCGAGGGAAGCGCACTTCAGTCCCTCCTCAACGGCCTTGATCGCAAGGCGGGGCGCCGGCAGGTCCCGGCCCCGGGCGGCCTTCCGGGCGAGGGCGCGGGCCGCGGCGACGGCTTCGTCCAGGCCGGAGAGGTCCGGCGCGCTTCTCCGGAGCAGCGATGCATCCCGGCCGATCTCGTCTGCAAAGGCTTTGGCCCGCTCCAGGAGATCCTCCTTTTCCGGGCAGACCCGATCCACCAGGCCGAGTTCCAGGGCCCTGCCGGCGGGAACGACGGCCCCGCGGACGATCATCTCCAGGGCTCCCAGACCGATCAGTCGGGGCAGGCGCTGGGTGCCGCCGCCGCCCGGGATGACTCCGACGTTGCACTCCGGGAGTCCGATCTGCGTCCGGGGACCGTTCGCGGCGATCCGGGCTGTCATGGCCAGGGCAAACTCGTAGCCGCCTCCCATGCAGGGGCCGCTGATGGCGGCCACGGTAGGGACGCCGAGGTTCTCCAGGCGGCCGAACAGATCGTTGAAATGGGCCAGACGGGAACGGAACGCCTCGATGTCCGTCTGCTCCCCCAGCATGTCCAGGTTGGCACCGGCATGGAAACCCGTCGCCTTGCCGGAATAGAAAACCACCGCTCGATAGCGCGACCGGTCCTTCTCCAGTTCCGCCAGGGTCTCCTCGAAGCCGGCAATGGCCTCGTTCGTCCACGTGTTGACGGCCTCTCCCGGCACGTCGATCCGGATGACGGCGATGCCGCCCTGATCCTCGCTGGTAAACGCCTTTCCCATGTCCTTCATCCTTTCACGTTTCGGGATGCCGGATGGCCCGGACCGGAGACGATCCGGCACCCCGAAATCGGTTTATTTTTTCTCCTGTTCCGCCAACAGCCGCCGCAGGACCTTTCCCGCCCCGCTCTTGGGCAGACCGTCCGTGAACGCGATCGAGGCGGGCACCTTGTAAGCCGCCATCTTGTCCTTGCACCAGTCGATGATCTCCTGCTCGGTGACCTTGCCCTTGAAGTCGGGTTTCAGGACGACATAAGCCTTGGGCTCCTCTCCCCGGTAGGGATGGGGAACACCGATGGCCGCCGCCTCGGCGACCGCCGGGTGCTGGTACAGGAAGGCGTCGATCTCCGCCAGGAAGACGGAGAACCCGGAGACCTTGATCATCTCCTTGGCCCGTCCGACGATGCGGAACCAGCCGTCCTTGTCCACCGTAACCATGTCCCCCGTCATGAGGTACCCGTCGGGGGTGATGGTGTTCTTCGTCTGCTCCGGGGCATTCCAGTAGCCCTTCATGACGCAGGGTCCCTTGATCCAGAGCTCGCCCTCCTCCCCGATGCCGGCTTCCTTGTCCGGCGTGGCGGGATGGACGATCTTCACGTCGTGCCAGAACACGGGGCTGCCGATGGTGCCCGGCGAGAAGTTCTGGCAGTTGTTGCCCACGATGCCGCCCGTGCACTCGGAGAGGCCGTAACCCTCCACGATGTGGGTCCCCGTCAGCTCCTTCCAGCGCTTGTGGATCTCCAGCGGAACCGGGGCGCCGCCGGAGAGGACGAAGCGGAGGGACTTCAGGTCGTAGTTGCCGATGATGGGCAGGTTGCAGACGGCCACGTTGATGGGCGTGATGGTGACCCACCCGGTGACCTTGTATTTCTGGATTACGTCCAGCATGGGCAGGAGGTCGAACCGGGCGAAGAGGATCAGGGTGCTCCCCACCGCCAGCGCCGGGTTCATGGCAATGTCCAGGCCGGTAATGTGAAACAGGGGCAGGATGATCAGGTGGACGTCGTTCTCCGTGTACTCATAGTAATGGCGCACCGCCAGATTGTGGACCGCCATGTTGCCGTGGGTCAGCATGGCCCCCTTGGGGGATCCCGTCGTCCCCGCCGTGTATTGGAGCAGGGCCACGTCGTTTTCCAGGTCGATCTCCACCTTCGGCGGATTGGCGGGTGTCTTCTCGATGAGGCTCTTGAAGTCGATGGTGCCGGGAATGCTCTTCTTCTCCGTGGACATGGAGGCGTGCAGGGGGATCGTCGGCTTTTCCGGCAGATAGTCGGCGAAACTCGTGACGAGGATGTTCTTCAGTCCGCATTCGCCGATGACAGGCTCCAGGACGGGCCAGAAGAAGTCCTCCATGATGATCGTCTCGACCCCCGCGTCCTTCAGCTCATGAACGAGTTCATCCTGTTTGTACATGGGGCTTACGTTCACGACGATGCCGCCCATCTTCAGGATGCCGTAGAAACCGATGACGAACTGGGGACAGTTCTCGAAGTAGAGGCCGATCCGGTCGCCCTTCCCGAGGCCCATGTTCACGAGGGCCGTGGCCAGGCGATCGGTGGCGTCGTCCAGTTCCTGGAAGGTCGTTTCATGTCCGTAAAACAGGATGGCCGTCTTGTCGGGCCGGATCTTCGCCTGCTTGCGGATCAGTTCAAAAATAGGCTCCGTGGGAAGGGGGGGGACCAGGGGGTCCTGCTTGGGCCAGTTTTGTTCCCAGTTTCTCTGCATCGTTCCTCTCCTTTTATCGATGGTGAATCCCCGTTACTGTGGCAATCCATCCCTCGCCGCCCGAGTGCCTCCCGGGTATGCCTTTGGTATTGGTCCCCCCGCACCCGTCCGGCCGATTCCGCATCTTTCCTCGCTTCCGCTTGCCGCGTTTCATCCCTTTCCGTCGTTTTGCCGGTAATATTTTACCCCCTCCAGCGAAACGACAGTGTCAGGGGCGGCGTTACATCCCCAGGACCTTGCTGAGGATGTTCTTCTGGATCTGGGACGTCCCCCCGCCGATGGCCAGGATCAGGATGTCCCGGAAATAGCGCTGCATGTCGTGGGTCATGAGAGAACCAGACTCCCCCATGACGTTGATGCCGCGCAGGCAGATCTTCTTTGCCGTCTCGGCGCAGAAGTACTTGGACATGGAGGTCTCCAGGACCGGCTGCATCCGCTGCACCTCCTTCCAGGCGGCGGAATAGGCCAGCTGCCGCATCGCCTCCAGGTCCGTGGCCATCTCCGCCAGGGTGTGCTGGAGGGACTGGGTGTCGGTCCCGGCACTCCGCTTGATCTTTTCGGCGGCGAAAGCCAGGGCGTCCTTGACGGCCGCCTCGGCGATGCCGATGCAGCAGGACGACAGGACAAGGCGCTCCTGGTTGAGGAGCTTCATCTCCTGTTTCCAGCCGTTGTTTAAACCTTTCTCGCCGCCCAGGATGTCCTCGGGGAGTACACGAACGTTGTCGTAGTTGACCTCGCAGGTGTTGGAGCCGTGGTAGCCCAGCTTCTCGACGGGGCGCGTGCTGTATCCCGGCAGCTTCGTGTCGACGATGAAGGCGGTGATCCCGTTATACTTGGATTCGCTCGTCCGGGTGAAGGTGACGGTATAGTCCGTCACGCCGGCGCCGGTGATGAACATCTTGTTGCCGTTGATCACCCAGCCGCCGTCCTCCGGGACGGCCTTCGTCCGGATGCTCGCCGCATCGGACCCGGCATTGGGCTCCGTAAGGCCGAAGCTGAACATGATCTCGCCCTTCGCCAGCCGCGGGAGGTACTTCGCCCTCTGCTCGTCACTGCCGTTTACGGTGATGATCTCGTTGCCGTAGAGGAGGATGTTTCCCAGTGCCCAGGAAAGGACCGCCAGGCGCTTCGAGATCTCCTCGAAAAGGATCATCAGGTCCAGGACGTCGCCGCCCTTTCCGCCGTATTCCTTGGGAATGTTGATCCGCGCCAGGTCCAGGTCGCAGAATTTCCGGACAAGGTCGTGGGGAAACTCGTCCCGGCCGTCGAAGGCCCGGACCCACTCCCGGGGCATCTCCCGCTCCACGAAGTCGCGGACGGTCTTCCTGAGGGCGTTCTGCTGTTCCGTAAAGCTCAAATCCATCGCACCGTCTCCTTTTCCGCTCGGTCTCCCCGATCCATCAACCCGCCTGGGGCCGCCGGTGCATGAGGAAGTTCATGTCCAGGGACATGACCTTTTCGTCACGCTGGTTGCGGACTTCGTAATGCCAGACCTGGAATCCCTGGACCGGCTTGGCCGTTTCCTTTTTCTCCTTCACGGTGATGTGGACCGTGATCGTGTCGCCCAGCTTCACGGGAGCGAACATGCGCATGTTGTCCGTCCCCATCCAGGCGATCATGGCCCCGCCCTCGATCTTGGCCTGCGCCGCCAGTCCCACCGCGAGTCCGAAGATCAGCGGGCCGTGGGCGATCCGCCCCTTGAAGACGGTCTTCTGGGCGTAGACCTCGTCGGTGTGGAGCGGATAGAAGTCCATGGTGAGGCCCGCCCAGTTCACCACGTGGGTCTCCGTGACGGTGATCGACGGGGTCTGGAAATGGAACCCCGGGTCGAAATCTTCCCAGTACTTGTCCGGCATGGCTTTCTCCTTTCCCTTTACTTCGCCGCGGGGCGGAACTTGGGCAGTTTGAAGTCGTCGTTGAGCTGTTCGAAGACGACCTCCACGGGCATGTCGCAGCGGACATCCTCGGGCTTGCAGCCCACGATGTTGGTCAGCATCTGCACTCCGCCCTCCTCGAGCCGGACCACGGCAACGACGTAGGGCATGTCGGCGATGAAGGCCGAGGGGGCATTGCTCTCGACGACGGTGTAGGTGTAGACGGTTGCCCGGCCCGAGGCGGGGACCCACTCCACATTGTCCGAAAAGCAGTGGGGGCAGGCGATCCGCGGATAGAAGATGTATTTTCCGCAATCCGTGCACTTCTGGATGATGAACCGTTCTTCCTTCGCGGCATCCCAGAAGGGTTTCGCCCAGGGGTTCACCACGGGTACGGGTTTCTTCGGTGCGTCCATGTCGTTCCTCCTCTCTAAGGGATCTCTGTTCCGAGAATGGACACCTGGGCGTCCATGTACGTCCCGCCCACGGCCGTCTCCACGGCGAAGCGGGCGTTCGGCACCTGGCGATCCCCCGCCTTGCCCATGAGCTGCCGGGCCGTCTCCACCAGGAGCGCCACGGAGCCACCGGCTCCCGTGTGGCCCTGGGAGAGCATGCCGCCGTTGGTGGTGCACGGGATCCTGCCTCCCGGCCACGTCTCTCCCCGGAGGAAGATTTCCCCCGCCTCGCCGCGCTTGCAGAAGCCCAGTTCCTCGAACCCGATGATCTGGAAGATGGGGTACGAGTCGTAGATCTCGGCGAGGTCCATGTCCGCCGCGGTGAGTCCCGCCTCCTCGAAGGCCATCCGGCCCGCTTTTGCCCAGCCGAACCGGGATACATCGGGCTCCTGGGAATAGACGAAATGGGTGACCACTCCTCCCTCTCCCAGCAGATAAACGGGTTTCTCCACGAGGTCCCGCGCCCGCTCGGCCGAGGTCACGATGAAGGCCGCCCCGCCGTCGAAGAGCATGTTGGACTGCTTGGCCCGAAGCGGCGTGGAAAGCATCTTGGACTTGACGACCTCCTCGATCGTGAGGGGCTTGCGGAAGAAGGCGTTCGGATTCAACTCCGCCCACTTCCGGTTGGAGACGCAGACCGCCGCCATGTGCTCGTCGGTGCAGCCCGTCTCGTACATGTAGCGCATCGTCGAGAGGGCGGTCACCGCGGAATAGTGCTGGCCGTAGGGAACCTCCCACTCGGCGGAGATGCCCGCCGTGGAGAATAGGTCGATGGCCCCCTGGGCGGTGACACCTGTGCCCAGCTTATCCGCGTGGACGAACAGGATCATCGACGCGGCGCCGCTGTAGATCAGGGCCGCCGCGATCTCGAGGGCGCAGGTGCTGCTGGAGCCACCGGCGAAGATCTGGCAGTTCTTCTTCACGTTCTTGAGGCCCAGCTCCTCGGCGATGCGGCAGGTGACGAGCTCCGTGTTGAAGGCGGGGCTGTAGAGGGCTCCCGTCGGCATGACGTAGTCGATCTCGTCCTTGTCGATCCCGGCGTCCCTGATGGCCATCTTGGCCGAGGCCATGCCGTGGTAGATGGCCGCCGTCTCGGGGAAACGGCCTGTCGGCACCTCGCCGATCCCGACGATGGCGACCTTTCCTTTCAGCTTGCTCATGCTTTCCTCCTTGCTTCGCGTCGTGCCGAGAACCCGCCGCTGACGGACCCGCCGGTCTGCGCGGCCGCTCCTCCACTGCGAGACGTCCTGTTTCCCGTGATACCCGGGAGTCGGCGGGCGGGGGAAAGGGTCCCCGCCCGCCGCCCGGTTACTTCTTGATGCCTGCCAGATTCTCGGCGATGCCCTTGCACCGGCCGATGATCTTCCTGGCTTCCATGAAGATCGTCATCCGCTCGGCGAAGGGTGAGCCTTCGCCATGGAGGCAGATCGTCTCCAGGTCCGCCGAGGTGATCCGGCGGATCAGGTCGAACATCCGCAGCCGGTCCTCCGTCGGAACGGAGGCCTTCCCCTGCAGGTACTTCTTGATGTCTGCCTGGGTCTCGGGATTCTGCCAGTCCTTGTAGGTCGGCGCCGTCACGAGGAGGCCGCCGGCGAGGTCCTGGATGATCTCGCAGACCTTGTGATAGTTGTGGGCGAAGTGGTACTTGGCGATGTTCGTCGTGATGGGGTTCGGCACCGGGATCCCCGCGTGGTTCACGAAATCCAGGCAGGCCGACCGCGACAGGGCCGAGAGGGTCTCCAGGTAGATGACCAGCTCGGTGATCTTCTCCCGGACGTGGGGGGCGTCGCTCACGCCGTTGTAATCCGCGATGGCCACGGCGACTCCCAGCAGCTGCTCGCTCAGCGGGATGCGGTAGGCGCAGCCCGTACGGCGGTGCATCAGCGCGAAGTTGTAGACCATCGTGGCGGCCATTTTCCACTCGCCGCACAGGAAGACCCGGTCCCAGGGAACGAAGACGTCGTCGAAGATGATCAGGGAGTCCGTGTGCATGCGGCGGAGGGGACTCTCGAGGGGGAACTCCATATCGCTGATCCGCCCGTGGAAGGGCCGGACGATCTGGCGGATCCCCTTGGTGTTCGCCGGGATGGCGAAAGCGATCGCGTAGGGGGCGTCTTCCGGCCCGCTCATGGCCCGGCAGGGGATGACGAAGAACTCGTTGCAGTAGGCCGCCCCGGTGATGTGGACCTTGGCGCCCCGGACGATGACGCCCTCGTCGTTCTTGTCGACGACCCGGACATGGAAGTCCGGGTGGGCCTGGCCCGCGTCGGAGGGCCGGAGCTTCCGGTCGCCCTTCACGTCGGTGACTCCGGCGACGACGCACTTGTCGGTCTTCTTCAGGTACTTCCGGTAGTTCTCGATCCGCTCCAGGTAAACCTTCCCCGCATCCCCCATCGTCCGAGCGGTGATGGAGATGGCGTTCATCGCGTCGGCGCCGATGTCGTGGGCCAGGGGAATGTAGCCGTCGCCCAGCTCCGTCGCCTTGATGATGAGCTCCAGGTGCTTGAGCAGGTCCTCGCCGTTCTTCGGCACGTGATTGTAACGGCTGATGTTCTCTCCCAGTTCCTCGTCATAGACGAGGGCCAGATCCTTGTATTGCGGATCGTGGGCCATCAGATAATCGACGGCAACGGTCTCGACGCAGGCCATCAGATCGGGATCCGTCGCCACGTTCTCGATCTTCCGGCCCTTGTAGTAGACGATACGGCCGTCGTTCAGACTGTCCCTGTACTCCTGCGCTGTCATCAAACCCATGTCGATTTGCCTCCTTGATTTGGTCGGCCTCGTCGAAGGCCGGTCCCCGATCCTCATTTTCAGCCCGCGGGGCCGGGCGCTTGGTTTTGACCGCTAAATGGATCCGCCGCCGTCGGCCACGAGAATCTGGCCGGTCATGTAGGACGAGGCGTCCGAAGCCAGGAACAGGGCGACCCTGCCCACCTCTTCCGGCTGGGAGATCCGTCCGAGGGGCGTATGGCCCATCTCCTGCTTCAGCAGGGGCTCGTTCGTCCAGAGGGCCTGGCTGAACTTGGTCTGTACGACGCCGGGGGCGATGCAGTTGACACGGATGCCGTAGGGCCCCAGTTCCTTTGCCATCGCCCGGGTCAGCATGTTGATGCCGGCCTTGCTGATGCAGTAGAGGCCGAGGCCGATGTCCGGCGACACGCCGCCTACCGAGGAGATGTTGATGATGTTACCGCTCTTCTGGCCCTGCATGATCTTGCCGACCAGGATGCTCGTCATGGTGTAGCCCTTGAGATTGGTGACCATAATCTGGTCGTACATCTTCTCTTCCATGTCCACGAGGAGCCCCATGCCGGGATTCGTGGCGGCGTTGTTTACCAGGATGTCGATCCGTCCGAACTCGTTCTTGACGGTCTCCACCATGTTGCGGATGGCCTCCATCTCGCGCACATGGGCTGAGACGGCCAGGGCGCGCCGCCCTTTGGCGCGGATCTCCTCCGCCACTTTCTCCAGGTCCGGCAGTTTCCGGGCGCTGACCGCCACGTCCGCCCCCGCATCGGCCAGGGCCAGAGCGATGGCTTTGCCGATCCCGCGGCTCCCGCCCGTTACCAGGGCCACCTTTCCTTCCAGGGCCAAGTAAGAAGTATCCAAAGCTGTTCTCCTTTCTGCGTAGATTTGCCTGTTGGTGGGCGCCGGCAGCAGGCCCGCCCCCGTTTGAACGGCTGAAGACCGATGGACGGTCACGCATCTCAATTTTGCAAGATCGATGCCATCCTCTGGAACATATATAGCTTATTTATATCGCACACTTATCATAGCACAGAGAGGTACGGTCCCACCTCCTGCACAACATGTTGCGCAGGACCACCTGCATGTTGTGCGTACCCACCTTCGGGAAGTGCCAAATCCGTCCGGCGGCACCGCGAGCCCGAAAAGGAGAACGGTTTGAAACCAATCCTTGCCGGCGACAGCCCCCGCGCCCCGGCAAAACAGAACTTCGCGGGGGCGCGGCCGGGGGTTTCCAGAGGAGCAATTGGGACGCCCCTGTCGGAAGTATAGGGCGGGCTGTTCAAAAATGCCCGGATGCAAGGCCCCCGAAATCCTGAGCCATGAGTCGTACCCTTTTCGGTACGTCGAATGGCGAAGGATAAGGGAAACGCAGCAGACGGGTATTTTTCAACAGCCCGTCCGGAAAAGTTTCCGCGACGGCGGCACGCCCCCGTTACAGCCCCCGCGCCCCGGATAAACCGAACTCCGCGGGGGCATGAGAATCAGCGGTTTCCCGCAAGCGTGCCGCCAAGGAGTAGGACCGCCTCGACGTAGGACGCCGCCATCTCCCGGACGATCTCCCCGGCGGGGCGGATCTCCTCCGTCTGGGCCACGCTGCGGCCGGCGCTCCAAAAGTCCCGCCAGCGCTTCGAGGCGGGGTCGGGCCGCTCGTCGAAGGCCCGGATGCTCTCTTCCAGCCAATTGGCCGGGTTTCCGGTGATCCGGTCGCTCGCGACGATATCGTCGGGATCGGCCCTGACGACGGCATCCTTGTAAGCCTCCGCCGCCCGGGCCTCCGGGGTGGCGATGAGCCGGGTCCCCACGACGACGCCGCAGGCTCCGACGGCGAGGGCCGCCGCCATCTGGGCGCCGGTGCTGACGCCCCCGGCGGCCACGACGGGCAGGCCGGTCTTTGCTTTCAGATAGGGAACGAGAATCATCGTGGGGGTCGTCCCGGAATGCCCGCCCGCGGCGGAGCCCACCGCCACCAGGCCGTCGACGCCCTTCTCACCGGCACGGACGGCCTGGCGAAGCGAAACGACATCGGCGAAGACGACGCCGCCCTTTCCATGGACGGCGTCGAGGATCAGCTGCGGGTCTCCCAGGGAGGTCAGGAAGAAGCGGACGCCGTAGTCCAGGCAGACCGCCAGTTGCTCACGCCAGTCAAACTTGCCCGACAGGTGGATGTTCACCCCGATGGGCCGGTCGGTGGCGCGACGGACCGCCTCGAGCGACTTCCTCAGGTCGCCGACGGTCCGGAAATTGGGCAGCGGAAGCGTCCCCAGCCCTCCGGCCATCGAGACGGCCGCCGCCAGTTCTTCAAAAGAGACAAGGAACATCGGCGCCCCGATGATGGGGTAGTCGATGCCCAGCATCTCCGTCAGTTCCGTCCGGATCGCCGCCGGCGCTTCCATCCCCTCCCCCCCTTTCCGGCCCGTGTCACAGCGACCGCCGCCGGTTTTATCCTGTCTTCCGGCTGTCCGTCTTTACCATCTCCCCGGACGGGCGGCCGGACGTCCGCAATCCGCCGGCGGGCGGAGGGAGACTGCGTTTCCGCCTGCCCCCACCGCCCGGTCCGTCTTCTAGCGCGGCGTTTTCGGCTCCCGGATCGGATCGACGATGACGAAGCGCTTCTTCTTGCCGTCGGCCTTCAGGATCAGGCTGGAGAAGCTGCTGACGTGCCGCTTCGGCCCGAAGGTGATGTCCGGACACAGACCGCCCATGTCGTGATTGCGGATGCTCTCCAGACCTCGGACGAAGGTGTCCGGCGTCAGGTTGGGGCCGGCCTTCCGGAGCCCCTCGACAAACGCCTCGATGTAGCCCCAGGCGGCCAGGTAGAGATAGTCCGGATAGGCGGGGTTTCCGAGGGTCTTCTGCACGTTGCCGTACTTCGCGTTGATCTTCTTGATCCGTTTGATTCCCGGGAGGTCCATCCAGCCCGGCGCATAGGGCGTCACGAGCATGTAGCCGTCGGCCTGCTCCCCCGCCAGGGCGAAAAGGGGCGGAACCCCCGTGGTGTTGTTGGAGATCAGGCTGACGCTCCAGCCCATCTTCGCCCTCTGTTTGATGATGGCCGCCGACTGGGGCAAATAGGTCCACAGGACGATGGTGTCCACCTTTGCGTCCCGCATGGCGTTCATGTGGGGGGTGAAGTCGATCGTTCCCGTCTTGTAAGGCGCCTCCTTCACGAGGGCCGTCTTTTTGAAGGCCGCCGCCGCACGGGCGCCGTCCAGGCCCTCCCGGCCGAAGTCGTCGTCCTGGTAGATGATGCCGATCCGCGCCCGCGGATTCTTCTCCAGGATGTATTCCACCGCCCGGGTCGCCATGTCGAACTGCGCCGTGTGAGGCACGAAGACCCACTTGTTTCCCGGCTGGTAGAATTTCTTGTTCGCCCCGTGGGGCATGAGGACGGCCCTGTTTTCCTCGCAGAGCGGCACGATGGCGCTGGCGCCGGCGCTTCCCAGGTTGAAGGCAATGGCAAAGACGCCGTCCTTCAGGAGGACCTTCCGGGCCGCGGCCATGGTCGTGCTGGGAAGGATGCCGTTGTCCTCGACGATCAGGTCGATCTTCCGGCCGTGAACGCCGCCTGTGTCGTTGACCCAGGCAACATAGTCCCGGAAGGCGTCGGCCACCGGGGGCCCACCGTATTTGCCCGGCCCGGACAGATCGACCAGACAGGCGATCTTGACGGACTTGTCCGCGACTCCCCGCACGTCCGCAGCCCATGAACCGGCCACGACGATCAGGCCGATCAGCAACCCCGCCACGAGGGCGGTCAAGACAGTCCTCTTTTTCATGGTATTCCTCCTTTTCCTGGTTTGACCCTCCGGCCCGCCCCCCGGCCGACCGGAAAGGCCCGGTTTCCGAATCTCCCGCGGCCTCAGTAACGGAAAGGCCACGTCTTCCAGTACGTCTTCGCCCGCAGGTAGACCCCGAAGAGGCCCCGCGGCTCGAAGAGAAGCGTAAGGACGATGATGAGCCCGAAAATCCCCAGCTTGAAATCCACGATCAGACCGCTCAGGGCCGGATGGCTTTCCTTGAAGAGATCGACCGCATAGGTGATGCCGTGGGGAATCCCCGAGATCAGAAGCGCGCCCAGGATCGACCCCAGGATGGTGCCGAGCCCCCCCAGGACGATCATGGCGATGTAGGCGAGGGAGAGGGAAAGGTCGAAAAGACCCGGCACGATCCATTTCTGGTAGTGGGCGGCAAGGCAGCCGGCCGCCCCGGCGAAGAAGGCGCTGATGCCGAAGGCCATGATTTTGTACCGGGCCAGCGGGATTCCCATGGCCTCCGCTGCGATGTCCCGGTCCCGGATCGCGCAGAAGCTGCGGCCGATCTTCGTCCGGGAGATGTTCTTGGCTGCCAGGACCGCCGCGACCGAGAGCGCGAGAAGAACGAAAAACACCTGCCGCTCCGTATCGGCGGTGAATCCGCCCAGGCCGATAGGCGGCACGGGCAGCCCCCGGTCTCCCTGGGTCAGGTCCCAGTGGAAGAGGACGTACTCGACGATGAAACCGAAGGCCAGGGTGCCCAGAGCCAGGTAAAGCCCCTTGAGCCGCAGGGACGGGACGCCGACGACCATACCCAGGAGCGCCGCCATGCATCCCGACAGAGGGAGGGAGAGCGCAAAGGGCAGGCCCAATTCCCCGGTGAGCAGGGCCGTCGTGTAGGCCCCGATGGCCAGGAAGGCCCCGTGGCCCAGCGAGATCTGTCCCGTGTATCCCGTCAGCAGGTTCAGGCCGAGCGCCCCGATGACGGCGATGCAGATCTCGCTCAGGATGCTGAGCTGGTAGCGGTTCAGGAAAAACGGAACCGCGATGAGGGCCAGGACGAGAAGGACGAGCCACGCCTTCACCCAGAGATTCGGGAGCAGGGCCATGTCGGCCCCGTAGCTTGTCTTGAAGGATCGCCCCATGGCGTTACACCCGCTCCACCTTTTTCCGGCCGAAGAGGCCGTGGGGACGGATCATCAGAACCAGGATCATGATCGCGAAGGCAGCCACGTCCTTGATGTCCCCGAAATGAAAGTTCCCCAGCTCCATTCCGCTGAGATAGTTCGCCGCCAGGCTCTCGACGATCCCGATGAGGAGCCCCCCCAGGATGGCGCCGCCGAGGCTCTCCATCCCGCCCAGGATGGCCGCCGCCATGGCCTTGATCCCCGTGTGGCTCATGGAAAGGCGGACGAAGCTCTGCTCCGCCAGGAAGATCCCGGCCACGGCGGCCAGCACCGCCCCGAGGACCCAGGCCAGGGCGTGAATCCGCCGTACGTTGATCCCCATCAGGCCCGCCGTGTCGGCGTCCTCCGCAGTCCCTTTCATGGCGATCCCCAGGAGCGAGCGGTTGAAAAAGAGGAGGAGCAGGAGGAAGAGGAGGACCGAGACAGCGATGGTGTAGAGGGATCCCTGGGATACGACGAGGCCCCCTACGGCCGCCGTCCCGTCGGTGAACGGGGAGACGATGGAATAGACATCGTGCCCCCAGAGGAAACCCGCCAGGGAGGTGAGGATGCAGGCCAGCCCGACGGTGACCATGATCGTGGAGAAGACCGGCTCTCCCACCATGCGCCGGAAAAAGACGACGTCGACGACGGCCCCCAGGACGCCCGCGGCGGCCAGCGCAAGGACGAAGGACAGGACATAGGGAAGCTGGGCCAGCGTGGCAAAGGTATAGCAGAGGAAGGCCCCCGCCATGGCCAGTTCGCCCTGGGCGAAGTTCAGGATGCCCGTGGACTTGAAGATCATGACGAATCCCAGCGCCAGCAGGGCGTAGATCGCGCCCATGGACACCCCGTTGAACACGATCTCCAGCACCTTCTCCATCCGTACCCCACGCCTTTCCGGCCTTCCGGCCTCCGGGCTTATCTGCCTGCCTGCGCCCCCGGTTCTTTTTTTCCCGCTTCGCCGTACATCGATTCGATCTCCCGGCAGAACCGCTCGTCGATGATCCTCCGCTTGACCTTCTGCGTAGCCGTCACTTCCTCGTCATCCTGGTCGAGTTCCTTGATGAGGATGTGGAATTTCTTGACCCGCTCGACCTGGGCGAGGTCCTCGTTCACGGCCTCCACCTCGTCCCGGACCAGCCGGTAGACGTCCGGGTTCTCCGCCAGGCTCCGGTAGGTCGTGTAGGGGATCCGCTTCCGCTGGGCCCAGTTGCCCACGTTGTCGTAGTCGATCTGGACCAGGGCGGTCAGGTACTTGCGGCCCTCCCCGACAATGACGGCTTCCTTGATATAACTGCTGCACTTGAGCCGGTTCTCGATCTCCGAGGGGGAGATGTTCTTGCCCCCGGAAGTGACGATGATGTCCTTCTTGCGGTCCACAATATAGAGGTGGCCGTCTTCGTCGAACTGGCCGATGTCGCCGGTGTGGAGCCAGCCGTCGCGGATCACGTCGGCTGTGGCGGCCTCGTCGCGGTAGTATCCGGCAAAGATCGAGTCGCCTTTCAGCAGGATCTCGCCGTCCGCGGCGAGGCGGCACTCGAGAGCCCGGCAGGGCTCGCCGACAGATCCGTCCTTGATCCGGCCGTGGGGGCCTGTCGCCCCGCCGGATGTTTCCGTGAGCCCGTACATCTCGACGGTCCGGATTCCGAGGGACCGAAAAAAGGCCAGGATCTCCGGCGCGATGGGCGCCCCGCCGCTCATGATGCACCGGCAATGGGCAAGGCCGATCCGGTCCCGTAGCGGCCGGTAGCTCCAAAGGTATCCCAGGGCATAGGCCAGGCGCAGGAGCGGAGGAAGCGGCCTGCCGCCCATGCGATGCCCGGCGGCAGCCTTCCCCGCGGGCTCCCAAAGTCGGACCTGGAGCCGCTTGAAGCGCGTCGAGTCCTCCATTTTGATCCGCACCGTCGAATGGATCTTCTCCAGGATCCGCGGCACCGCAGCGAAGAAGGTGGGAGAGATCTCCCGGAGGTTCTCCTGGACGGTGTCGATGGACTCGGCGAAGTTGACCGTGTAGCCGAGGACCAGGGGCATCGCCATGGCGAGGTTCCGCTCGAAGATGTGGCAGAGGGGAAGATAGGACAGGATCGAGTCCCGCTCACCCAGGTGGAGCACCGGCTGCAGGGCGTGGAGGATCTGGTGGACGATGTTGCGGTGGGTGATCATGGCCCCCTTGGGTGCGCCGGTGGTGCCCGAGGTATAGACGATGAAGGACACGTCGTCGGGCCGCGTCCGGGAAACGGCCTCGGCAAAGGCCCCGGGCGCCCGGCCGGCCGCCTCCCGCCCCGCCTTCTCCACCTCCGCGAAGGGAACGATCCGATCGTCGGGGTGATTCCGGAGTCCTTTCATGTCGATCACGACGATCTTTGCAAGGAGCGGCAGCCGGTCCGCCACGAAGAGGACCTTGTCGGCCTGCTCCTGGTCCTTGACAACGACGAACCGGGACCGGGAGTGGTCAAGGATGTAGCGCACCTGCTCCGCCGAGTTGGTCGGATAGACGCCAACGGAGACGCCCCCCAGACTCTGAATGGCCAGGTCGGCGATCACCCATTCCGGGCAGTTCTCTCCCAGAATCGAGGCATGGTCGCCCTGCTCCATCCCCAGCTTCGCCAGCCCCGCCGCCAGAGCCCGCACCCGTGCCAGATAGGTCCGCCAGGAGATCTCCTGCCAGATTCCCTTGTGCTTGTGTCTCATGGCGACGCGGTCGCCGTAGCGCTCCGCCTTTTCCAGGAGCAGCCGGGGCAGGGTCGTATCCGTCGTTTCCATGTTATCGTTACGCCCCCAGGTAGGCCTGGATCACCTCGGGATTCCCGGAGATCTCATCGGGAGTACCCTCGGCAATCCGGGTTCCGAAATTCAGGACGGAGACCCGGTCGGACAGGTCCATGACGAGCCCCATGTCGTGCTCGATGAGCACCACGGTGATGTTCATCTCCTCGTTGATGTCGATGAGGTAGCGGGCCATGTCCTCCCGCTCCTCCATGTTCATGCCGCTCACCGGTTCGTCGACCAGCAGCAGCCTCGGATTCATGGCCAGCGCCCGGGCCAGTTCCACCCGCTTCTGGATGCCGTAGGAGAGGCTCCCCACGGGGAGCTTTCGCACCGCCTGGAGGTCGAGGAATTCGATGATCTCCTCCACAGCGTCGCGGCTCTTGATCTCCTCCCGCCGGCAGCGCCCCCAGAACAGGGCCGCTTCCAGGAGGCCGTAACGGAGAATCGGCTCCCGGGCCGACAGCAGGTTGTCGAGGACGGTCATGCCCCGGAAGAGGGCGATGTTCTGGAAGGCCCGGCCGACGCCCATGCGGGCGATCTCGTGGGGCTTCCGGCCCTTGATCGCCCTGCCTGCGAAACGGACGCTCCCCTGCTGGTACCGGTAGATGCCGCTGATGCAGTTGAAAAGGGTCGTCTTGCCCGCGCCGTTGGGGCCGATGATGGAGTAGATCTCACCCTCCCGCACGGAAAGGGAGACGTTCTCGAGAGCCCGGATGCCGCCGAAATGGATCGACAGGCCCTCCAGCGCCAGAAGTTCCGCACCCGCATCCTTCATGACAGCCATCGCTTCTTCCGCCGGTAGTGCTTTACGTCCCGGAAGCTCTTCCGGGTCCCCACCGCCGTCAGGCCCAGGTAGAACTCGCGGATGTCCCTGCTCTCCCGGAGTTCAGCCGCAGCCCCCTCCATGACGATGCGCCCGTTTTCCATGATATAGCCGTAATCGGCGACAGACAGGGCTGCGCTGGCATTCTGCTCCACCAGGAGAATCGTCGTTCCCTCCTCCCGGTTGATCCGGCGGATGATCTCGAAGATCTCCCGGACCACGATCGGCGCAATCCCCAGGGAAGGCTCGTCCATGATCAGGAGTCCGGGCTCCGCCACCAGGGCCCGGGCAATGGCGAGCATCTGCTGCTCCCCGCCGCTCAGGTATCCCGCCAGTTGCCGCCCACGCTCCCGGAGGACCGGGAAATGCCGGAGCACGCGATCGCGGTTCTCCGGGAACCGGCGGCGGTCGACACGCCAGGATCCGATCCGGAGGTTCTCCTCGACGGTCAGCTCCGCGAAAATCCGCCGTCCCTCAGGGACCTGCGAGATCCCCAGGGCCACGATCTCGTGGGGCGCCCGGTCGTTGATCACCGATCCCGCGAATTCGATCGTCCCGTCCTCGACCGTAAGGTTGATGGTCTTCCGAATCCCGCAGACGCTGTTGATGGTCGTCGTCTTTCCCGCTCCGTTCGAGCCCAGGAGCGCCACGACCCCGCCCGCCGGAATCGTAAGGGAGATTCCCTTCAACGCCAGCACGACATCATGATAGGTTGTCTCCAGATTGGTGATCTTGAGCATCGCCCTGTATGAATCTGTTACGGGAATAAGGGAAAATTGAGACTTTTGCCCCGGCCGTCGGGGCCGGAGACTTGCCGGGTAACCAGTGATAGAAAACGCAAGAAGGATGCCACGGCGGACATCTTCAATACATGAATGCTATCGAGACATTACAATTCGATCAGCCGCCTCGGACGGGGAGTTGCGCACAACATGCCGGACAGTGAATCCATATGTTGCGCACAACAGAGAACAATTTTTGGTGTGATGCGATGAAAAACGCTGCACAAGAATGCAGCGGGCGGTCTGTCCGGGAGAGAACACAGGTGAACGACCCGGCAGACATTCAGGAGACAACGGCCGTCCCCCCACGAAAACCTCCCGGAACGGGCGGTTTATCAGAGTTCGATCAACAGGCCGTCGTAGGCCGCCAGAATCTCCAGGGGATGGGACTCGGCGTGGATCTTCAGGTATTTTCTCGTGTCCTGGTGGAACTGCTCGATCATCTCATCCGGGTAGCTGTGCTCCGTGTGGAACAGGCACAGCCGCTTCACCCCGGCCCGGACGGCCAGCTCCACGCCCGTCAGGTTGCTCGAGTGACCCCAGTTCTCCTTCGTGTCGATCGCGTCCAGGAGGTTGTACTGGGCATCGAAGATCAGGAGGTCGGCGTCGCGGTAGAACTCCACAATATCTTCCGCATGCCGGTTGTTCTCCCCCTTGTGCTCCGCATCGGTGGAAAAGACGACTTTTTGGCCGCCCCGCCCGAAGGAGTATCCATAGGAATCCCCCGGGTGGTTCTGGCGGATCGCCCGAACCTTGAACCCGGCGATCTCGTACTCCCTAGCCTCCTGGAGGGTAACGAACCGGATGTCCCCCTTCATGGACGAGAGCGGCGCCGGGAAGAAGGGGCTCTCCTGCTGGCGGGTCAGGCACCGCCGGAGATCCTGATGGACTCCGTAGACGATGATCCGGTTCCCCGGGATATATGCCGGGACGAAGAACGGAAACCCCTGGATATGGTCCCAGTGGACATGGGTGATGAAGAGGTGAAAGACGGCGGGATTGTTTCCGGAACCGCGACCGGACTTGAGAAAGGCGTTCCCGAAGTCCCGGAGACCCGTTCCGGCATCGCAGAGAACGGTCTCCTCGCCGCCCCCGATCTCCACGCAGGCTGTATTTCCGCCGTAGGTGCCCCGGACCGAAAACGGAAGCTTCTCCAGAAACGCCTCCACGTCCTGATCGGTCTTGAGGCCTTGCTTCCGGCTCTCAAGAAGGGCCCGGCGGATCTTCCCGCGGACAACCTCCGCCGTCATGGAAACCGGCAGGGAGCCGCGGGTTCCCCAGAAATGAACGTACATGTATGTTCCCCCCCATCAAGTGGGGCGAACTATAACAGACTGGGAACCGGATTGGCAATAATCCTGTAACATTTCTATGATGTTTATTCGAGATTGAGCAGGTGCCGCTCCCCCATCCGCATGGGAAGCACAACGGCGAGGATACAGAGGACCAGGGAGACTGCAAAGGAAACGACGAGCCATACCCACTGAAGTCCGGAAAGAGCTCCCCCATGGAGGCCCTTCATGAAGACCTGGTACACCGGGCCGGCCTCCAGGATGATGACGGCCCCGATGAACCCGGCGCAGGAGATCATGAACAGGAGACCGCCGAAGCTGGTCACGGCCTGGGCGGGATTCTCGGACTTGAAATCCGGGTAAGCCGCCCCCAAGCCGACCGCCAGGGCCACAACGCCGGGGACCATGGCGAACACGGTGACCGTCGACAGTCCCATCATGAACGGGGTGACGTTCAGAAGCAGGTTGGACAAGACGATCAGGATCTCCGCCAGGATAACCAGCGGCACATAGTACAGGAAGAACTTGATCCACAGGAACGTCCGGATCGAGACCGGCGCGGAGCGCAGGATCCAGAAGGCCTCCGCTTCCATGCTCACGGCGGGAAAGACGAAGCGCGACGCGATGGCCGTAAGCACAAACGACGCCAGTCCCATGTTCAGAAAGGAGAACAGGTTCTGGAGATAGACCGTGCGGATCGGCGTCTTGTCCAGGGGCAGGACGGAGAAATTGTAGAGGTACACCGCGATGAGGGCCGCGATCATGAACAGCTGGGGCCAGGCGGTCTGATCCCGGAAGAAGCTCCGGGTCTCCTTGAACGCCAGAGCCCGGACCGGCGGCGGCAGAAAGCGTAGCAGGACGGGCCGCCGCCCCGGCCGGAGCCAGCGGGTCGGGAACAGGCGCTCGGCCGCCGTCTGGGCCCTGGAAAACCCGGGGAAATACAGAACGCCGGCGAGTCCCGTGGTGACGAAGACAAAGGACGCCGCACAGCTCCAGGACAAAGCCTGGTGAAACAGAGAGTCCCTCCAGGCGCCCTTCAGGGAAGCCAGAAGGGCGTCCATCATCCAGGTGGTGGGCAGGAGGGGCGAGCCCGGCGTCTCCATGGATTTCAGGTAGGCCATCACCGTCTGGAACTGCTCGGGATTGACCATTCGCTCCGGCCGCATGAGACGGAACGCCAGGACGAGTCCCAGTGTAATGACCACGGCGAGAAACAGGAACACCGTCCGGAGACGCCCCGCCGGCAGCACGACGGCGGCGACGAGCACCGCCAGGGCGCTGATGCCCGAGGCGATCAGGCACAGTGACAGGAGCGAAAGGCCGGCGGCGGCGTAGAACCCCGGACCCGCCCCGTAGACAATGCCGTAGGAGAGAAAAACCGGCAGGCTAAAGACGACGACCATCCAGGAACTGTCGGCAGTGCTCTCGATCCAGCGGGACAGGAAGATCCGCGCAGGCGAAACAGGCAGGGCGTGGACGAGGACGAGGTCCCGGCTCAGGTAGAGTTTGGAGAGGCTCGTGATGATGCCGCTGAAGACGAGGATGGCGAAGAACGTCACCAGCACCATCGAGAGGAGCTTCGCCGCGAGAATGTCGCCGAATCCCTCGGCGCCTCGGAAATATTTCAGGACCCGGTAGAAGACGGCGAAGATTCCCGCCCAGAAGAGCAGGCCCAGGGACCCGAACAGGGCGGCGCGGATTCGGTAGCGCTGGGCGTCCACGACGGCACCGTTGCGAAAAGACAGGATCCGGGGAGTGAGCAGGGTCCAGACGGCGTTCATGGATTACTTCGCTTCCTCCGCCGTCAGGACAAGGAAAACCGATTCCAGGTCGGCATCTCCGGAGCCGGCGGTCCGCTGCAGCTCACCGGTGGTTCCCAGGGCGATGAGACGGCCCCGGTGGATGACGCCGATGCGGTGACACACGTCCTCGGCCACCTGGAGGGTGTGGGTGGACATGAAGATGGTTGTCCCCCCGCCGGCGAGGTCCCGGAACAGGTCCTTCACCATTTTAATGCCTCCCGGGTCGAGACCGACCATGGGCTCGTCGACGATGAGCACCTGCGGGTCGTGGAGAAGCGCCGCGGCGATGATGAGCCGCTGCTTCATCCCGTGGGAGTAGGCCTCCACCAGCTCGTCGGCCCAGCCGGAGAGGGAAAACTTTTCCAGGAGCGACCCGGCCTTCTGCCGGAAACCGGTTCCCGCCGCTCCGTATAGATCGGCGGAAAAGCGGAGAAACTCCATCCCCGTGAGTTTTTCATAAAGATATGGCCGGTCGGGAATGAAACCGATGGCCCGCTTGGCCCGGACGGGATCCTCCGCCATGGAGACGCCGCCGATCCTCACGGTTCCCGCGGTCGGGGCCAGAATGCCCCCCATCATGCGGATCGTGGTGGTCTTGCCCGCCCCGTTTGGCCCGATGAAGCCGAAAATCTCTCCCGGAGGCACCGAGAGGTCGAGGCGGTCCACCGCCAGGGTGTGGCCGTAACGCTTGGACAGCTGGCTCAGTTCGATCATGATTCCCTACGACGCTGCAAGGATCTCAAGCCGGAGGCGGCCGATCAGGCCCAGCAGATCCATCTGCCGGTCCATGTCGCCGCGGACAAGGCGGAGATGGGTCACATCGGCGGGCAACTGGTTGAACACCGCGTCGGCGGTCACCCACTTGCCCCAGTCGCGGATATAGAAGGCGTTCCAGGCATGATAATAGAACCGCCCCCTCTGGTACACGAGTCCCGCCTCGACGATGGTCGGGATGCCGGAAGCGCGTCCCAGGGCCGCCACAAGGACGGCGTGTTCGTTGCAGTCGCCCACCCGGTTCTGCAGGGTCTCGAGCGCGTTCGGCACGGAGAGGACGGGCTTCTTTTCGATGTTCCGGAATACCCAGTACACGATCTTCAGCGCCTTGATGTAATCCGGCTCGGTGAAAGCGGCGATCCGGCCGGCCTGGTCCAGGATCTGCCGGTCGTCCGACTGGATGAAAGGGTTGCTCCCCAGGTAGGCTCCCTGGACCACGAACGCCCGTTCGGACTTCCCGGCCGGCTGGGGGGACTCCTTCGTCACCGTGACAATGCCGTCCTCGAAGTGCTGCCGGTCTCCGTTGAGGGCCAGGTTCGGCACGTCCGCACCGGTGAGGCGGATCCGGAGCCGGGTCAGGCCGGCGGGATTTTTCAGCGTCAGGTTGGACGCCACGGAGGCCACTTCGGTCAGATCCGCCGATGCATCCGAAGCAAGCCCCGCAAGAGCCTGCTCCCGGGTGGTCCGTTCCAGGCTGATGCCTAGCACACCCACCTCCCTGAGAACGTCCCCTTTCTCTCCGATCCAGGCGGTCTGACGGGCGCCCATGAAATCGACATCGTATTTCCGCGCCTTGTACCGGGTCCCCTGAATCACCACGGCCTCCTCGCCGCCGGCGGTTACGGTCACGGGGCGCTGCCCCATCGCCACCGGGTCGAAGACCTGGAACGTACGGCTCTCGCCTTCCCCGAGCCTCGCCGCCCAGACGGCCTCCAGGATTCCCGCCGACAGGCGCGGCGCCGACTGGAGGGAAAACCGGGCGCCCTTCTCCTCACCCGGCGGTCCGGAGGTAACGACGAGGGAGTCCCCTTCCACGGAGCCCCGGGCGGAAAAACGGAACAGGCTGGACTGAAGATCGAACGTGAAGGCCTTCAGGGTCAGGTCGGGATGAAGATCCCCCGACGTGCGAAAGGTGATGCTCTGGGGATATCCCATGGTGTTGATCCGCATGGACACGTCTTCCCGGACCTTCCATCCCCCCGGTGAAGACAACGTGACGCGGTGTGTATAGCCGATTTTCCGGCCGCTCTGGAGGATGCTCATCCAGAGATCCCGTTCGACCAGGCTGCCCGCCTGTCCCTCCTGGATGCCGGCCGGCTTGAAGGCCCGGGGAAGCCAGTCCATCCGGACGGCCAGAAGAATCACGAAGACCGCCAGGGCAAGCGCCCCCACCACCCAGGGCCAGCGGGCGAGAAACGAAGATCGCGGGCTTCCTCCTTCCGGGGAAAGGTCGGGGCTCATCGGGAGTGACTCCGGAGATATTGGGGTTTCATATAAACATTCATACATCAGGCTTCTCAACCGTGTCAATCGAACGGCGGCAAGCGCTCCGCAGATCAGCGACGATGCGGCCGGGACGGCGCCAGGAGGGTTTTCTGCATCCCGCGGCAAAGTGCGGGGATACTAATCGTTAATGCATGATATTGCTTGACATTCCTATCCAATAGCCCTTTATAATCAACCCGCATCATCCCTCTTTTCCCTTCGTTCTGCGGGCACCGATTCCCGGACGAAGGATCGGACAACGGTCAACCACCCATTCATCACCAACAATGTATCGAACGGTGGGCAATCGTCATTCCTTCTTCACTCAACTCTCCACCGAAGTCTGTGCAGCACGAAGATAATCGCTGTCAGGCCTGCAGCCGCTACCCCACAGCCGCAGGCAAACGAGCCTCAGAATCCGCTTCACGAAAGGAGGGCGAGAAATGAGCGAGGTTCAAGCCGATAAACGCTGGTTGAAGCATTATGACCCCAACGTGCCGCCGACGCTGAACTACGAAACGAAGACCTACGTCGAGAAGTTCCGGGAAGTGGTCGCGGCCTATCCGGACAAGGCGGCGATCGTTTACATGGGAAAACGGATCACCTTCCGCGAGCTGGACGATCTGTCCGACCGGGTCGCCCGCTATCTTGTCCAATGCGGACTGAAGCCGGATGATGTCGTGGGGCTGCACCTGCCGAACATTCCCGCCCACTACATCGGCATTGTGGGCATCCAGAAAGCGGGGTGCGTCTCCACCGGGCTGAGCCCGCTCCTGACTCCGGGCGAACTGGTCAACCAGATCCGGGATTCCGGGACGAAAATGATCTTCACGATCGACCTGCTTTTCGGGAAGATCGCCGAGATCGCCGACCGGATCGACACCGGGACGATCGTCGTTTCCGAAATCGCCGACTTTCTGCCGGGGGTGAAGCGCGTCCTGGGGAAGCTTCTGAAAAAGATACCCACCGCGGAAGTGGCACCGCTGGCCGGGAAAAAGACGGTAAAATTCATGGACGTCGTCCGGGAGACGCCCCCGGGTCCCGTCGACGTGCAGCGCGGCATCGACGACACGATCTTCATCATGTACACGGGCGGCACGACGGGCCCGGCCAAGGGCGCGGTCCTCACCCACCGGAGCTACATGTGCAACCGCCAGCAGGTCCTCGCCTGGACCGACATCCTGGCGGAGGACACGATTCTGTCGGCATTCCCCCTGTTTCATATCGCAGGGCTCGCCCTGGGCGGCTTCAGCATGACCCACGGAACGACGCAGATCTGCGTGCCGAACCCCCGGGACACGCATTTCATCATCGAGGCGATCAAGGCCCACCAGCCGCACTACATCGTGAACGTCCCGACGGTCTTTTACGAACTCATGAAAAATCCGGAATTCAAGCGCCTGGACATGCCGAACCTCAAGTGGTGCCTAAGCGCAGCCGCTCCGTTTCCGACGGAAAGCATCGGCGAGCTCGAAGGCATCATCGGGAAGGGGAATTTCATCGAACTCTACGGGATGACGGAAACGTCCCCTGTGACGTCCTGCAATCCGCGTTACGGGGTGAAAAAGGCCGGCTCCATCGGCATGCCCGTCCCGGACACCGAATTCGTCCTCATCGACCCGGGAACGGGGCAGCCGGTTAAACAGGGCGATCCCGGGGAGATCGTCATCCGGGGTCCCCAGCTCATGAAAGAGTATTTCGGGAAGCCCGAGGAGACGGCCAATACGGTCCGGAACGGCTGGCTCTTCACCGGCGACATCGCGATCATGGACGAGGACGGATATTTCAGTATCGTGGACCGGCTGAAAGACATGGTGATCGTTTCCGGATTCAAGGTGTTCACCCGGGAGCTGGACGAGGTGCTCTCGAAGCATCCCGACATCGCCCAGGCCGCCTCGGTCGGCATTCCGGACCCGGAGCGCCCCGGCTCCGAGCGCGTCGCCTCCGCGATCGTCCTGAAGGCGGATGTCGACAAGAGCGAGGCGCAAAAGACCGCCATCATTCAATACCTGAAGGAACAGGTGGCGTCTTACAAAATCCCGAAGCGGATCGAGTTCATGGACGAGCTTCCCACGAGCGGCGTCGGCAAGGTCCTGAAGCGGGAGATCAAGGCCATGATGATGGAAAGCAAAAAGGATTGATCAGGATGACACCTTCAGGCTCGAGGTGAATGCCCGGGCCGTGAGCGGGTTTGCCGCGCCGGGCGGCAGCCCCAGTTCCCGGACGACATGGCGGCACAATTCCATCGGGTCCTGCTGTTCGGCGCCGCCCGCCTTCAGGACGGTTTCATGGATGCGCCGCAGATATGCGAGCCCTGCTTCCATGCGTTCGGCCACGGCCTCGCGTCCCCGGACCGGTGCCTCCCAGGACGAGAGCAGCGTTTCGACCTCGCCGCATCGCGCCAGTCTTTCCATCGACGCCATGCATTCCCCGATGTCATCGTAAATCGGCATGTCGCCGGGCAGAGGGACCGCGTCTCCCGAGAACAGGGCCTTTTCCTCTTCACAAAACAGGGAGATCGAGCCCGCCGAGTGCCCCGGGGTGTGGATGACCCTGCAGCCGACCCTCCCGGCAAGATCGATGATCTCCCCGTCCGCCAGCAACCGGGCGACGGCAACCGGCCCTCCCACCAGGTCGTGAAATCCGGGAACCGGCCGTTCCCGGAACTGTTTTTCCGTGTCCTCGATCCAGTCTTTCTCCCCGGCGTGCGCCCAGACTTCACAGCCCGCGGCATCCCGGATCGCCTTTGCCGATCCGACGTGGTCCGGATGGGAATGGGTCAGGACCAGCGTCGAGATCTCCCGGGGGTCCCTGCCGCTCTTCCGGATGTACTCGAACAGGACGGCCTCCGCACCGGAGACGCCACTGTCGACGAGGGCGATCCCGTCCCCGAACACGAGGTAGGAGTAAACCGACCGTGCGACCCGGACTCCGGGTGCCACCACTATTTCAAACGGAATCCGGATGGCGTGGATGCATTGAGAGATCTGCATGAATCGTTATTCCTTTCGTTAATGGCAAATTTCAACGGCCGTCCCCCGGACCGCCTTTTATCCTTCTCCCGACGGCAAAGAGAACGGGAATGGAAGCGACAAGTCCAAGGCAGACCGGCACCGCATAGTACGCAAACGTCGGGAGTTTCACATATCCTTCGGCAAAGGCGGCCTGCAGCAGCCCCGCCGTAACCGGAAGGTTGCAGAGGAGCGCCGTCGCCAGTCCGGGCACATAGCGGCGCAGGGCCACCGTCGCCAAGAGGTGCGGCAGGAAGACGTTGAGAAGCATCGCCAGGGCATACCCGGAAAGAAGGTAGGCACCAACGCTCTCCGGCCCCCCGGCGGCACTCCAGGCCGTTGCGGCGTACGCCAGGACCGTCAGGACAACCACGGCGAACCGAAAGGCGAACGGCTCCACCGGGCGATGCCACCGGCCGGCCCGCTGCGACCAGGCGGGCAGCCAGACCGCCTCCTCGAGGTTGTGCACGGTGATGGCCAGCGGAAAGAGCCACTGCCACTCTGTAAATGTCATGTTACGATTCCCCCGATCGGTCCTCAGTCGGAACCAATTCTTTACACCCGGGACGTACCTGGGCCTCCTACTTCAACGGTGAGGCGGCTCATCCGCCCCGTGCATTCTCCTGTCTTCTGCATAGAGCCGCCTGGCCAGTTCGGTAACTCTCCGGACAAAGTCTCCCTTGGCCGTCGTATAGGCCACACGGTCACGAACATGAATGCGGGAGAGCCTGATTTTGAGATCGCCATACTCCCGGGCCGCATCCGGATGTTCCCGCAGGTAGTCCCGGAACAGGAGTCCGTCCCACTGCTCGAATCCGGACTCGACCATGTGGGTGTGATGCGTTCTGTTCCCGTTTCCATCCCGCTTGATGAACCAGGCATAGAACGGCGGAGTGTCTTCTCCCCAGGAGGGTCTCCAGAAGTATTCATACCCCTGCGCCTCCAGAATGGGCGCGATGCGCCGCTTCGTTTCGTCCAGGCTCGTCACTTCGACCAGCATGTCGACGATTGGCTTGGCCGGGAGACCGGGAATGGCGGTGCTGCCGAAATGCTCGATCCTCCCGAGCAGGTCTGCGGGCAGGCAGGACCGAAGATGGCGCCGCTCCCGCTCGAACGTCTCCGTCCAGCCGGGATCGTACGGCACAATGGCTACCTCCTCCTTCACCACGCGGGCCACCTTTTCGTCGAGCGTTTCCATTCTTTCCTTCCTGTTGCCCAGATACGCGGGTCCGGCAGGCCGGTCTCCGGAACGGGCATTCTTCCCGGAGAAGTCGGGGATCCATCCTCCATCCGGCCTAGCCCAGGAGGGCCAGCAGGCCGAATGCCGCAATGATCGCGCCGGCGCCCCGGTTGACCCACTGCATCCCCCGGGGAGTGAATTTCTCCCGCAGTGCGCCGACGCCACCGCTGAGGAGAACCCACCACAGGGCGGAGCCGCTGAAAACGCCCAGGACCAGAGCGCCCGCCGCCCCATAGTCCCCGCCGGCGCCTGCGATCCCCAGCCCTGCGAAAATCCCCACAAACGAGAGAATCGTCATCGGGTTGGTGAGAGTCAGGAAAAACGTCGAAATGAAAGCGCCGGCCAGGTTTCTCCCGGCGGCTGGAGCGACCTTTGCGGCGGGACCGGACAGGAAGGTCCGGATGCCCAGAACGCAGAGAAAGGCTCCTCCGGCGATGCGAAGCCAGGCGTGCCCGCCGATCAGGAAGCCGGAGACGAACGTCAGGCCGAAAGCGGCAATGCAGCCGTATACCGCATCCGCCACCGCAGCCCCGAGGCCGGAGACAAGGCCCGAGACCCGCCCATCGGCCAGCGTGCGCCGGATGCATAGAACGCCGATCGGCCCGACGGGCGCGGCGATTGAAAACCCGATGAGGATCCCCTTGAGGAGGAGCGTCGTTTCCATCCGTCTCTCTTGCGCAAAGCGCTGCGCGGTCTGGTGAATAAAAAAACGCCGACGTCAAAATGAACGTGATTCGGCATTCCGTCAACGGTCTGTTTGATTTTTTCGAAAGGAATCCTGTTGCACCTATTTGCCGTTGAAACCGGCATAGGCTGCGGGCAGGAGATCACGGGCTTTGACTTTGACGAGTCTTTCATTGAATTCAAGGATGACCATCGCGTCGGGAGCATAATCCAGCAAGAGCTGCCGGCAGTTCCCGCAAGGCGGCAAAACAGGATAGCCTTTATCCAGGCCACCCACTGCAACGATGGTCAGGAATTCCCGTTCGCCGCTGCTGATGGCCGAGCCGATGGCGACGGGTTCGGCGCAAGGCCCGTACCCACACGAATCAATGTTGACGCCAACGTACGTTCTCCCGGAACCACACAGCACGGCCGCCCCAACGGTGTGCCGCTCGTCCCGGTAGTTTCGTCGGATCACGTCAACGGCGGCTTCCATGAGCCGCTTATCTTTTGCGTCAATCTCGACGTACTTCAAAGGCTTCTCCCCCCCGGTTTTCACATCCAACGAAACGATAACCCGCCTGGCCACGAGGTATGGCAGATAGACATTGTCAAAACAGGTTCCTACTTGATGATCCGGTATACGGATCTATTTACTTTCTTTGAATCGGCTCGTCATTTTCTCCGATAAAGTGTGTATCCAGCCCTACTCCTTTCGCTGCGCTGGTGATAACTCCTCAGCGACTTCTTCAGCCAATGGCTTTCATGAACATTTCCTTTCCTGCCCTTCCCCATGCTGCCATCTCCATTCCTATTTCAGCCTTGCCGCCACATCGTCCGGGAGGATGCGGCCCAGGTACTTCTTCTGGATCTCCACAATGCCGCGGTCGTAGCGCTTCACCCATTCATCGGCCCCGCCGTACCGGAAACCGACATAGGGGATGGGGCCGCTCCCGAAGACCCTCTCCAGTTCGTCGACATGCTTCTTCTTGTCGTCGGCGAAGACGATCTTCGCTGGCTTCATCCCTGTTGCGGCCAGGAAACCCTTCAGTGCCTCGCCCTTGCTGTTCTGCTCTCCGACAAACAGGATGCCGTTCTCGTAACGGGCGGTGTCCTTCAGGGTCAGGTTCAGCGGCTCGCTCCGGGGTTCTCCCCAGCGGAGATCGATGCCGATGGACGCCAGCTGCTTATAGGTGAGGGAGGCGATCATGGAGGGACGGGCCGTGAGTCCCAACACCTTGATGCCCCGTTCCTGGAAGCCGCGCACGACCGCCGGGCCGTCCGGCTGCACCGGGATGAACCGGCTGGTTGTCTGGAGCGGCAGCCAGATCTGGTATGCCTTGATGGTCGCTTCCCGCCCGGACAGACCGGACGCGGCCAGCTCATAAACAACGTCGTCCCACCACTGGTCGCTCCCCAGCATCTGCTCAGCCCGGATCAGGGTATTGTCGAGGTCGAAACAGACCAGAGTGCCTGCGGTCACTTCCTTTTCCAGGCTCTTCAGATCCGTCGTCTCGCGAACCTCGGCTCCTGCGGAAACAGGAAGGACAAGAACGAACAGAAGCAACAGGACCACCGCGGTGCATCGAACCCGATCGCACATCCGTCCATGCTGTCTTCCATCAACTCTTTTCATGTCGACACCTCCATTTTCGCGGGATGGATGGGATCCACCGCCCGCACGTGTCTGAAATTTCCTGCTCGCGGGTTGTTACGGTCGAAGTCAGGCTATGACCGCAGCAAAGAAGCAACACCCGCCTTTCCGGCACTCACCGGCCCGCCCCGCCTTTCAAATCGGCGATCTCCTCCCTGGCTCTGACCAGTTCTTCACTGGTCGTTCTCAAACGGACGGCCAGGATCTCCGCCAGGAGCTGGTAAAGAATGGCCGTGAACGCCAGCCGGTCGTCTCCGGTCAGGCGATCGATGAACGAGATGTCCGTCGCCAGGCAGATGGTCTTTTCCAGGGCAAAGATGGACGCAGACCGGGCCGATCCGTCGATGATCCCCATTTCGCCGAAGATGTCGCCGGTGCGGTTGAGGACACCGATCTCCTCTTCGTGCCGGACAATGCGCACCTTGCCCGACAGGACGAAATAGATCCAGTTGTCATAGCTGCCCTCTGCCAGGATCAGCTCGCCCGGCTCATACTCCTTGATCTTGCTGAAGTTGAGGATCCGGTAAAAATCCTTCTTTTCGAAGGAGCGGAACGTAGCCATGCTCTTCACTCTCTGGATCAGTTCTTCGTTTTCCTTCACCGAGTGCGCATCCATCCTGCATCCCTCCTCCTGTGATTGCGACGATCCTCTTCCGTTTTTCCCGATGAGCCGTCGTGACCGTTTCATGCCCGGCATTTTCTTGTCAAGGGAAAGCCGCCGGTCCGAACCGTCCCCTCGGCAGGCCCGGTTTTCGGGTTCACCGCCGCGGTCTGGAAAACGCTTTACAGCAGCTGTTGGGCATGCTAATAGTCCGCATACCAAATATTATAAACTGTGACTCTCCCCCGGGGATGAAATGGATGAAAGCGTCTTCGGAAAGATACGGGTCGTTCGAGGAACCAACGGCGGACGCTTTCCCTTCTGCAACTCGCTCCTGATCGACGATGGCGTCAAGGCCGTCATCGACCCCGGCGCCGGCCCGAAGGCGATGATGGAGATAAAAGGCGCTGTAAACGTCGACATGGTCATCAACACCCATTTTCATTTCGACCACATTTCCGGCAACCACTTCTTCGATCAGGCCGAAATTCTGGTCAACGATATCGAAAGCGAATGTTATCGGAACCGCGAAGACATCCCGAAGCGGCTGGGAATGAGCGATTATTACGGTGAAGGATGGATCCCCGGCTGGCTGGAGCGCATCTCGCGCCCCGACAGTCCCCAGAGCCCCTACTCGCCCCAGAACCGGCACGAATGGTGGCTCTCGACGGCAAGAATCGACGGCACCTATCGCTGGGGAGACGTCCTGGATTTCGGAACCACGAAAATGGAAGTCATTGGAGCGCCCGGGCACTCCGCGGGATTCTGCTGCCTGTATTTCCCCGGCGAAGGCGTGGCCTATACCGGAGACATCGACCTGACATCCTTCGGCCCATGGTATTTCGGAGCCGACGGCGATATCGCCCGGTTCATCCAATCCGCCGAACGGATCGCTGAACTGGACGCCGAGGTATTCGTAACCGGCCATGAGGTGGGCATCGTTCGGAGCAAGGACTTCCGGAAAGCCGTTCGGAAATATACCGCGCTGATCGATGCACGGGACGAGCGCATTTTGGAAGCCCTCGCTGAGCCGCTACCGTTGAGGGACCTGCATGCGAAGGGATTGATATACGGAAGGAAATTCTTGATCGATCAATGGGTCTGCGCTTGGGATCATCTCGCCGTGGACAAGCATCTCTCACGTCTCCTGTCCCAGGGCAGGATCCTTTACTCCGACGGGAAATACAGAAAAACATGATCCCGGCGAAACACGCCGGTCCATTCCTGGAAACGGCAAAACGAGTCAACCGCGAGTATCCCGACCCTCGCCCTGCAGTTTCTCTTGACCCAGTGTAAATGATATCGTAATTCCCTGAAGACCCTCGTCGCAGACGGAAGCATCGTGAAACGGACGTCCGCCTGAGCATCCCGGTCGATGCACAAGATTCCAAACTCGTCACACACAGAGGCAAATCCATGAAGCAGGGAGACAAACGCGACCTGCCGGCCACGGGCTTCTGCACGCGCAGAACGTTCCTGATCGGGTCCGCAGGGACCCTGGCAGCCGCCGGCGCGGCCGGATGCACGAGGGAAACCATTCCCGATTCAAAAATCCCGCTGAAATCCTCACAGCCGAAAACGGCACTCGTCCTCTGGTACAGTCAGGCAGGACACACGGAGCGGAACGGCAGGCTGATCGGAAAGGTTCTCGAGCAGAACGGACTGGCGGTGACGGCGCTGGATATCCGCCGGTTCGATCCATCCGCGATGAAGGACTACGATCTCATCGTCCTGGGAACACCAGTCTATTACCTGGACACGCCGGGTAACGTCCGATCCTGGCTTGCGTCCATTCCTGATATTCGGGGCATTCCTGTGGCGGCCTATTCCACCTTCGGCGGCCCCGGGGACAACCAGTACAACACCGCCTTCTCCACGCTCCAGCTTCTGTGTGCGAAGGGAGGCGTCCCGATCGGGATCGCCGCATTCGGCAACATGTCCACCTTCGCCCCGACCTGGTCGTCCGGGAAAGAGGCGCGCATCCTCAAATACAGGGACCGGCCGAACGAGGAGACCTACACACAGGTCCGGGAGTTCGCGAAACAGGCACTGCAGACGGTCCGGAGCGGCAGCACCATCTCCCCCGTGCGGAAGGAGTTTCATTACGGCGACGTCTTCAAGGGATCCGTGATGATGAAATTCACGAAACTCTTGATCTCCCGGCATACCATCGACGCGGCGAAATGCATCGGCTGCGGCACCTGCGTCCGGGTATGCCCGGTCGGCGCCACACACCCTGCACAGCACAGAGTGGACCAGGACCGCTGCATCGCCTGCATGGGCTGCGTCAACAACTGCCCGGCCCAGGCAATCGACATGGTATTCATGGGGAAAAAAGTCTACGGCTTCAAGGATTTTCTACGGAAATACGATATTCGTATCCAAGAGCCCAAGGAATTTCAGGGATAGAACCAGAGACGCGGGCCAGGCCATGCAATCGTAGAATTCAACAGCATTATAATCCACTCCTTTTTCCATTCCCCTTTCCCCAATAGCATCATACCCACCCATATTCACACCCGTATACAGATCAACACCTACCATACTTACGAGATAATCAAGCATTGCCGCCGGCATGAAATGATCTATTCTGTAATCGCATCAGGATGATTGAGTTTGTACACCGGAAGACAAATCATCGGAAAGGAGGATTGAGCCATGAAGAACATGTTGATGACAAACAACGACAGCCGGTTGGAAAGAAAGCAATGGGTGTGGGCGACAATTATTGTCATGGCCATTGTTGTCGGAATCGGACTCGCGCCGCGGGTCAGCGAAGCATGCTGCTTCTATAACCTGGTGGACAAGGGGGGCATCGATGCAGAATTCAGTTGCGGGGTTTTCTGTGGAAATACGTGGTATTTAGAGCCTGGGGAGCATAAGTGTCGCCCGGGAAAAGGGGGAGACGCGACGATCAGGAGGGCAGGACAGAAATGCGATATCTCTACCGTCAAGAAACATGGTTGGGTTGAAGTAACCCGTACAGGAAACAAAGGCCTCGTCCTAAGCAAAGATGATAACGCCAACGTCATCGACTCCTGTACGTTCGACTGGGTGAAATGAGATGAACAAGCATTGCCACCGGCATGAATTGATCTATTCCATAATCGCAGCACGGAGATTGAGTTTATCTGACAGAAGACACCAGCACAGCAAAGGAGGATTGGGCCATGAAGGGCACATTGTTGAATCCAGTCTGCAGAGGGCCCCGAAACAAGGGAGTGATGTTGATGGCGTTCATCGCCATGGCTTTGATCACAGGAACCTTAATGTTTCCAAAGAACACCGAAGCATGTTGCTTCTACAACCATACCGAAACGAAGATTCACGTTACTTTTAGCTGCGGCGTATTCTGCTGGAACGACTGGGATATTGAACCCGGAGATCACGCCTGCCGGCCGGGAAAGGGAGGAAACGCCACGTCGATCTCGAAATCCAAACATGGTTACCATGCATGCAATTACATCTGGGTTAAGAAACACGGCTGGATCGAGGTCCATCATGTTTCGGCTCAGGGCATAAACAAGGGCGTTGTGGAAAACAAAGATGAAAACGGAAACACGATCGAGACCTGCACCTTTGACTGGTGATGATTAAGAACGAGGCGGCATTATTCAGTAGAGCTGACGATTTGCCGATGCCGGATTCCGAGGGCAACATTGTGCGCTGCAGACAGGATGATTGTCTACCGGCAAATGAATCAGCGGAAGGGAGGATCGAGCCATGATGAACAGATTGTCGAAACCGGTTTGTTGGTGGATGCCGGAGAAGAGAGCGATGTGGACGGTTATCGTCGCTGTTGCACTGATCGCGGGATATCTGACGATCCCTGTGAGAGCGGAGGCGTGCTGCTTTTACAACTCAGCGGATGACAAGATCACGGTCAAGTTTTCCTGCGGCGTATTCTGCTGGAACGTCTGGGATCTTAGCCCTGGGGAACATAAATGCCGGCCGGGAAAGGAAGGATGCGTCACCCTCTACCATAATAAAAAAGATTTTTGTGAGCTTCTGCCGGTTGCAAAACACGGCTGGGTCAACGTCTATCATGTCCAGGATAAAGGCGTTGCGGAAAGCAAAGATGAAAATGGAAACACGACCAATGTGTGCGAGTTCGACTGGGGCAAATAAGGAACTGTGACGCTACTCAATAACACAGGCCATTTACCGAGGCCGGGCTGCAAAACACCTCCGTCTTGTCGAGCAGAGCGGGCTGTCTGACACGGAGTGAAATTACTGGAAAGGAGGATCGAACCATGAAGCATGAATGGTTGAAACCAATCTGCGAACGGCTGGGTAACAGAGGAGCGATGTGGATGGTTACCTTTGCGATTGTATTGATCGCGGCAACTGTACTGATTTCCAGGGACTCCGAGGCATGCTGCTTCTACAACAAGAGTGACGGCAAGATGCATATTTCCTTCAACTGCGGCTGGTTCTGTGGAAACAACTGGACTCTCGAACCCGGGGAACACAAGTGCCGGCCGGGAAAAGGAGGGGTTGCGAACGTCAGGCGCATCGGAAATGTCGCTTCCTGCGATGTATCTGTTGAAAAGCATGGCTGGGTTGACATCACCCATGCCTATCCTCCAGGGGGTGAGGGTCGAGTGGAAAGCAAAAATGCCGATGGTGTCGTCGTCCACAAATGCTATTTCGATTGGGTTTTTTCTCAGTAGAACAGCTGTCAGGCCTCCCGAGTACACTGATGTTGTGGAGACGGCCACGAGGCATAAGGCGGGGCCGTGGCCGTCTCCAATCTCCTGGCAATCAAAACCGCCATTGAGCGTCCGGCGGGCAAGATATTTGACCTTTTCATTCAAGATCGATTCAAAGCCAGAACCTCTTTTCAAAGAACGGTTAACAGTTGCCGGTCATCTCGACAAAACGGGTATGCATACCCACCAACGTCGATGCCGGATATGAGAATATCAACGAAAAGCCGAATGAATTGAATTTGGCTGACGCGGAACGAAAGAGGAGGATCGAGCCATGAAAAACATATTATTGAAAGCAATGAGTCGAGGGTTGCGAATGAAAGGAACGATGTGGGTGGCGGTCATCGCCGTCTCCCTGATAACAGGTGCCATGATGATCCCTAGAGACGCCAAGGCATGCTGCTTCTACAACAAAGCGGACGGCGATATCGCAGTATCCTTCAATTGCGGCTGGTTCTGCGGGAACAAGTGGACGATCAACCCCGATCAGCACAAGTGCAGGCCGGGAAAGGGAGGAATCGCAACCATCAGGCCTTCTGAAAAATTGCACAGTTGCGACATCGAGGTTGCAAAACACGGCTGGGTTGAAGTCACTCATGCCGGAGACAAGGGCGTTGTCGTAAGCAAAGACGACAATGGAAACATAACACGGACATGCACATTTGACTGGCATAAAGATAAGCCGACCCCTACCCCATGAGATCCGGAATAAGGAGGATCGAGCCATGAAAAACATCTTTCCGAAAACAGTCGGCGGCGGATTGCGAAGGACAGGAACAATGTGGACGGCTGTCTTCGTCATCACCCTGTTAACGGGAACCATGATTCTTCCCAAGGACTCCGCTGCATCCTGCTTTTACAACAAAACAGACAAAAAGGATGTAACGTTTAACTTCTACTGCGGTTGGTTCTGCCATAACGACTGGAAGATTAATGCAGGGGGACACGAATGCCGACCGGGCAAGGGAGGGTTCGTGCACGTCTTCGCCTCCAGCAGTCAGGGGTATTGTCAAGTCGATGTTGCAAAGCACGGTTGGGTCGAGGTCCATGATGTTTCGAGTAAAGCCGTTATTGAAAGCAAAGACGATAATGGAAACACGACTCAGACATGCGTATTGGATTGGTAGATTTTGATACCCGCTTGAAATCACGTCCAAGCGGGCAAAAGATGTTCCCTCGTATGGATGCTGGCTTTCAAGATTGTCTCCGTTCGGTTGAACGGACTGAATCTGTCCGACTCGGAACGAAGGCAGCGAAAAGGAGAGTCGAGTCATGAAGAATGCATTGACAAAAACTGTCCGTCGGGGGTTGCCGGAGAACGGAACCATGTGGGCGGCGATCATCGTCATCTTCCTGATGACGGGAACCATGATGATCCCCAAAGACGCCGAGGCATCCTGCTTTTACAACAAAACAGATGCGAGAGAGATCATCGTAAACTTTTACTGCGGCTGGTTCTGCCATAATGACTGGAAGATCAATGCAGGGAACCATGAATGCCGACCAGGGAAGGGAGGGTACGTAGACGTCTTTACCTGGAGCAGTAAAGGTGTTTGTCGAGTCGATGTCGCAAAACACGGGTGGGTTGAGGTCTATGATGTTTTGGGGAAAGGTGTTGTAGAAAGCAAGGACGAAAATGGAAACACCACCCATACCTGCACGTTTGGGTGGAAATGATCCAAAAAGTCCGATACTTCTACAAAACAGATTCTGCAAAGACGGTCGCGAAAGGAAGGGGGGTCGTGACCGTCTTTTTTCTTCTCCACCGGGATGAATATCATTCCTTGAGCCGCTGAAACGCTTTTCAGAACACAGCCCTCCTATCCTTCCTCATCGAAGAAACCCCACCAGCAAATCCGGTGCTCTTCCCTCTGCAACCGCCCGGTCTGCCGCTTGACTTCCGGTCAAGGGCTTCATCGAGAAAAAAATCATGTCCATGATCGAGGAAAGGGCCTGCACCCACTTTACGGATGACAAATCGTTCCTGGACAGGTTAAAAGCAGTTCCGGAAAAATTCTCCTGAGATCGAGCCCGGCCGCGAACGCGAGGTTGATGCATGTTCAATCAAGAAGACGGAACACACCGCAGGAGCCGTTTCTGGGGCGAGACCACGGCCTTCCTGGCCCTGTTCCTCGACAACGTCGGCGTTCTCGTCTTCATGAGCGCCATCCTGATGTTCACCTTCAACTACCCCGCGGAGATCATCCTGAAGCGGATGATCCCCGGGACAGCCATCGGTGTCTTTTTCGGAGATCTCGTTTACACATGGCTGGCCGTCCGCCTGAGGAGAAAAACGGGCCGGACCGACGTCACGGCCATGCCCCTGGGCCTCGACACTCCCTCCAGCATCGGCCTCGTCTACGCCGTCCTGGGTCCCGCCTATATCGCCACGAAAAACGCGGAGCTGACCTGGCAGATCGGCATGGCCACCCTCTTCATGATCGGGCTGGCCAAGGTCGTCCTGTCGTTTTTCGGCGCCTGGGTGCAGCGCATCGTCCCCACCGCCGGCATCCTGGGTTCCCTCGCCGGCATCGGGCTCCTCCTGCTGGGCTTCCTGCCGCTTCTGGAGATTTTCAACGAGGTCGTGGTGGGCATGGTGGCCCTGGGGCTGATTTTCGCCACCCTCCTGGGCCGGATGGAGCTGCCCGGGCGTATCCCCGGCATCTTGCTCGCGGTAATCCTGGGATCGGCCCTCCATTTCGCTCTCGGCTACGGCGGATACATCCCGGAGTTCAAGGCCCCGAGCTTCGAGATGTCTCTTTGTATCCCTGTCTTCTCGCTTTCCTTTCTAAAGAGCCTGCCCCAGAGCCTCCAGTATCTGCCCATCGCCGTTCCCTTCGCGATCCTGACCATCATCGGCGGGATCAACAACACGGAAAGCGCCCGCCTGGCGGGGGACGATTACAGGACCCGGGACATCCTGCTGACGGAGGCCGTTACCTCCCTCGTCGCCTCGTTTTTCGGCGGCGTGGCGCAGACGACGCCCTACATCGGCCACCCTGCCTACAAGAAGATGGGCGCAACCCACTGGTACACACTCATGACGGGCCTCCTCATCGGCATCGGCTCCGTCGTCGGCCTCCTGTCCCTGATCGTGGGCCTCATCCCGCGGGCCGTCCTGGCCCCGATCTTCATCTTCATCGGCCTGGAAATCATCCGCCAGGCCTACCGGGAAGCCCCTGACGCCCACTCGCCCGCCGTCAGCATGAGTTTCCTGCCCGTCGTCGCCAACCTCGTGATCATCATCCTGGGCCAGTTCCTGGGCGCCCTGGAGGTCAACCCGAACACGCTTCCGGCGCGCCTTCAGACGATGTTTCAGACGCTGACCGTCCTCAGCAACGGCTTCATCCTGACCGGCCTGCTCTGGGGAAGCGTCGTGGCGTTTCTCATTGATCGGAAGCCGCGCCCGGCCGCCCTGTGCGCCTTTCTCTGCGCCGTTTTCAGTCTCTTCGGCTTCATCCACTCGATCTTGCCCACCGGCGAGATTTACCTTCCCTGGGAGGCCGGATCAAATCAGCCATTCATGATCGCCCTGGCTTACGTCATCCTGTCCGCCATCTTCCTCAGCCTGAAGGCGGAGGACGGGGTCTGACCGGCGGGCGCAAAGACGCACGACGGACATGGAGGTGTCCGTTTCGAGCGGATGTGGGATGAGGGGAAACGAGGAAAAGCAGGATCAGCCGCGCCTGGAGGCAGAAAGGGATTCCTCCAGGCGACCGGTACGATGAAAGATCAGGCTGGCCTGGGCTCGCGGACGACAGGACGAATCTTTCCCGCGACCGCTTTTGCCTTTGCCGCCTCTTCCTGTTCCAGAAGCACAGCGGCGGCGTTCTTCTCGCAGAAGGTGCCGGGCTCGTACGTCCAGCCGTCGGCCAGTCGTTCTTCTTCCCTCTGCAGCATGAGATGGGCATAGCGGCCGACAACAGGCGCGATCAGCCGAGTCGTCCAGCCGAAGGTCTCATAGAGATCCCCGAGGAGCCGGTCGGCCTTCACGGCGATCCGCGGATTGCTGCGTCGGTACCACTTCCGGATCGCCCAGACGGCGCCCGCATAGCTCGATCTCAGGGGGAAAACCTCCCGGTCGATGCGTTTCCGGATCCGCGGCGCCTGATCCCTGTTCGCTTTCCATCCGTCCAGCATCACCCGGATCATGCGCAGCAGGCTGGGTCCGTTCACCTCGAAGTCGCGCCGGAAGGCCTCCAGGAGAAATTCCTCTTCCTGACCGTTCCGGATATGCCGGTGACGATAGTTGAAGCGATACTGCCCGTGGGCATCGGCGAGGGGGAATTCCGTTTCCGGAAGCAATGTTCCGTCCTCTTTGTGCTTTTCATGAAGAGGCGTCCCCGGAACCGGCGAATAGAGCATGAACTGGTGAAAAACCGTATCATGGCTGATCGCATAGTCGATCACGTCATCCATGGTTTCGGGCCGGTGCTCTTCGAGCCCGATGATGGAGGAACCCAGGACCCGGATGCCGTGGGACTGCAGGGTCTTCACCAGATCGCGGGTGTCCACTCCCTTCAGCTTGTCATAGGCGCTCTCTTCCCCTTCCAGCCCCATCCAGACCCAGCTTATGCCAAGCCTCAGCAACTGGTCGATGCTGTAGGATTTCAGGACCCGGGCGGAGCTGAAGACATAGACGGCCCAGCTCTTGTTGTGGGCCTCCATCAACTCGAGAAGCCGGAGCGCCCTTTTCTTGTGGAGAAGAAAGTTTTCGTCCAGCGTGAAGAAGGACCTCGTCTCGAGATTCTTCTCGAGTTCGCACATGACGGCAAAAAGCTCATCCCCCGTTTCATAGAAATGGATGCAATTGCCCTTGCCGCCGAACAGGGCCGAGGTCGAACAGAAGTTGCATCCGACGGGACAGCCGACGGAGGGAATCAGGATCGCCGCCGTGCCGCCGCGCCTGCCGCCGATATTGATGCCCAACATCCTGCTGCCGAAGCCGGATATCGCCATGGGGTGCCGGATCGGCGTCTTGTCGTCCTGTCCCAGGTACCGCTGAAACCACCGGATCCCCTCACCACGGACGATGATGTCCGCGTCGATCATCTGCTCAAGTCCTTCCTTCCCGGTGACATGGCCGCCGACGACGATCGTAGCGGCGGGCTGGTGCTGCCGGATCAGCCGGCACATTTCCCGGATCTTGCCGACATTGGGAAGAATCCCGCTGATGCCGATGACCTCGTAGGTGCGATCCCGGATTTCCCCAATGAAGCGCTCCCGGTCGGGAAAATCGAGGAGGGTGCAGGGAGCCTCCAGGTTGGCCTGGATCATCATGAGGCCGAAGGACCGGTGAAACATGCGCAGGGAGAATCCCCCCTGAACGCGCGTCACCTGATTCTGGTACAGCTCCATCGGGTTGATCCTGCGGCTGCCGTATTCATCATCCTGAGCATAGGGTCCGAAGACGCTGGTCAGCAGGATGCGGGCCCGGGTACCGAGCGGATGGCGGGGCTGGTTGGTCATTAATTTTCTCCTGTGAAAAGGGATGATTTTTGCGGGTGAGTTGTCTTTAGTATGGATACCGGCCAAAAGGAAGACCCAAGTCGTTGTTTTACAATACTTTTACAATGCACACCGGAGTGACGCAGCCATTGGGAACGATTGACAGGAGGCCCGCCGTCATATAGGTATCCTCCCATGCCGTCGCGTCTCCGCAGATAACGTCGATCCGTCTCCTTTTATCGGCAAACCGGCTCATTACGAGCAATCCTCCCGATGCAGGCCGTGGGAGGGCACCCGCACCCGCAGGAAGGGATCATGGAACAGGCAAAATGGTTTTTCCGCCCCGTCTTCACCTTCGTCCTTTCCGTGATCGCGCTGGCCATCTCGCTTTTTCTCTACATCTACTGGTATGTCGGAGTCAGCGAGGGGCTCAAGGCGCTGAGCCTTCGCTACAATCTCGATCCGAACCAGTTTTTCGAGGCAAAGACCTGGGTCGTCATCGTCATCCTGTCGCTCCTGGTCGGCGTCATCCTGGTCGGCGTGCTCATGATCTTCATTTACAATGTCAAGACGATGCACCTCTACCGCCTGCAGAACACGTTCATCAACAACTTCACCCACGAGCTGAAAACACCGGTCACGTCGCTGAAACTCTACCTTGAAACCTTCGCGAAACATGAGATACCGAGAGAAGACCAGCTCCGGTATATCGACTTCATGCTCCGGGACGTGGAGAGGCTGGCCGGCAACATCAACAGCATCCTGAACCTGGCGCGGATTGAAAGCAGGGTTTACCGAGGCGACTTCACGACGGTGGACCTGGTGGAGTTGATGCGGGAGTTCCTGGTTAGCAACCGCCATCTCTTCCGGGGTTGTGAAATCAGCCTGGAAAACCCGTCAGGCGGGGCAATCCTTTATCCCGTCGTTGTCCCCCTGTTTGAAATGCTGCTCATGAATACCCTGACCAACGCCATGAAATACAACGATTCCGGGAATCCCCGCGTCCGGATCTCCTTCGGGCGGGACAAGGAACGCATCCTGATCCACTTCCGGGACAACGGAATCGGCATCGACGGGAAGGATCTTAAAAATATATTCAGGAAGTTCTACCAGGGACACCACCGGAGTGAACAGGTACCCGCCGGGGGAAGCGGCATCGGCCTCTACCTCGCCCAGCAAATCGCCAGGCTCCACCAGGGGAACATGACGGCCGAGAGCGATGGAATCGGGAAGGGATCCGTGTTCACCCTGTCCCTGCACCGCCCGGCAAAGAAAAAAGGATAACCATGAAAGAGAGTCCAACCAGGCGCATCCTCATCATTGAAGACGACGAGCACATCGCCGAGGGGCTGAAGCTGAACCTGACCCTTCAGGGGTACGAGACGGCGATTGCCGGCAGCGGAACGCGGGGGCTTGACCTGTGGAAAGAGTGGAATCCCCACCTGATTGTCCTCGACATCATGCTGCCCGGGCTGGACGGCCTGTCGGTCCTGCGCCACATCCGCCTGGAGGACGAGAGGCTCCCCGTTCTGATTCTTTCCGCCAAAGGGGAGCCCGATGACCGGATCAGGGGGTTTTCCTGCGGCGTCGACGACTACCTGGCCAAGCCTTTTAACCTGGATGAATTTCTGCTCCGGGTCGAACGGCTCCTCATGAGATCCTCCTGGAGCCGGGGCGGCACAGCGGACGGTGGGAGGACGGGACGCGAAGCCGCGAATATTTATACCTTCGGCGAGAACATCATCGATTTCGAAAAGAAGACGGCACAGTGCAGGCAGGGGCTTATTCAGCTTACGGACCAGGAAATAAAGCTGCTCCGGGTGTTTATCACGAACCGGGGGAAGCCGCTGTCGCGCAAGGTACTCCTGGAGGTAGGCTGGGGGTACTCGGGTGTGACGGCGACGCGGACGGTGGACAGCTTCATGGTCCGCCTGCGGAAATACTTCGAGCTGGATCCGGAGCACCCTGTCTACTTCAAGAGCCTCCGCTCGGTGGGCTACCTGTTCGACCACCCGTGACCAGGAACATGCGATTCTTCAAAACATCCGGGCAGGGCCCTGCCGCTTCGAGGAGTCGGCGGGCCGTGAGCGTTCTCGCTTCCTGACTTGAATCAGGTTGCTTCGATTTTCCGGATGGCCTCGAAGAGCATCCGGTTCACCGGCACGGCGACGCTGTATTTCTCCCCCAGGGCGATCATCGTCCCGGCGAACATCTCCACCTCGGTCTTCCGGCGGGCCTCCACGTCCTGCAGCATGGACGTCTTGCCCCCGGGGCTCAGGCGGGCCAGGATCGGGTCGAAGGCCTCGATGTCCTCTTTCGTAAGGCACACGCCGGCTTTTTCAGCGACGGCGATCACCTCGCGCATGGACGACAGCATCAGCTCCCGAGCGTCCGACGGAGCCTGGAAGGCGGCATAGGGCGCCCGCAGGACCGCCGAGGCCTGGTTGATGCCCACGTTGGCCATGAACTTCCACCAGAGGGTGCGGATCATGTCGGGCGGCGTCTCCCAGGCGATCCCCGCCCGGTCGAACAGCGCCTGCACCCGGGCGACCCGCTCCGTGACGGCGGGATTCTTCGCCTCCCCGAAAAAGATCCTTCCCTGCGTCGTGTAGACAACGCGGTTGCCCTCCCGGAGGGCGTCGATCCCCATGGTCAGGGCGTACAGGACCTTGTCCATGCCGTAGACGGCGCCGATGCGCTCCTCGCTGTCGATCCCGTTCATGAGGGACAGGATGACCGTATCCCCGCCGACCCGGTTTTTCATCTCCCCGATCGCCGCGTCCAGGTGGTGGTTCTTGACGGCGACGATCACGAGATCCGCCGGCGGCGATGCGTCCTCCGGCGGAAGAACGGGGATGGCGTAATGCCTGCCGTTGACGATCACCCCTTCCCGCCTGAGCCGCTCGAAACGCTCGCCGGCGGCGACGAAGGACGCACATCCCGGATCCATGTCGTACAAGAGCGCCCCGTAGGCCGCCCCCAGCGCACCCGCCCCGATGATGGAAACCTTCTGGATGGCCGGCATCACATTCGCCTCCCTGTACATGGTCGCACGGTCCGTTTTCCATGAGACCGGTCTGCAATATGAAACGGATGGCCGTGACGGGATCCGCCCCCGAGGAGCCAAAAACCCCGATCCCGGCGTCCCGGAGGGATGGCCGGATCGGGGCGGATGCCCGCCCTTCAGCCACCCCGACGCATTACGCTTCCGGATATTACCATCCGCTGCGCTTCCGACGTACCTTCGTAAATCTCGGCGATCTTGGCGTCCCGCATCAGGCGCTCCACCTTCGCTCCCTTGACATACCCGTACCCGCCGTGGATCTGGACTGCCTTGACGGTTTGCCGCATCGCCGCCTCCGTGGCGAACAGTTTGGCCATGGAGGCCTCCGTGCCGAAAGGCCTACCGATGTCCAGGAGCCAGGCGGCATGGCAGGCGAGATGCCGGGCCGCGGCCAGGTCCGTCGCCATGTCGGCGATCATCCAGGCGATGGCCTGCTGCCGCGCGATGGGGCTGCCGAACTGGACCCGCTCCCGGGCATACCGGACCGACTCGTCCAGCGCCGCCTGCAGGATGCCCACGGCCTGGGCGGCGATCCCGACCCGCCCGCGCTCGAATCCCTTCATGGCGACACCAAGCCCCCCTCCCTCGCCGCCGAGGATGTTTTCCGCAGGAACGCGGCAATTGCGGAAGTGGACCTCCGACGTCTGGGACGCCCGGAGGCCCATCTTGTGGAAGGGCTGCCCCGGCTCCAGCCCGGGGGTCCCCCGGGGAACCAGGAAGGCGCTCATGCCTTTCCGGCCCGCGGAGCGGTCGGTCCAGCAGAAGACGATGTAGGTGTCCGCGATGGGACCGTTGGAGACGAAGGTCTTGGTCCCGTTGATGACGTAATCGCTCCCCTCCCGCACGGCCTCCGTGCGGACGGCCATGACGTCGGTCCCGGCGCCCGGCTCGGTCAGCAGGAAGGCCCCCAGGTGGCGGCCCTCCGCCAGGGGTACGAGGTACTTCCGCTTCTGTTCCTCCGTCCCGGAGAGAAGAATCGCCGTACCGATGATGCCGGCGTGAAACGAAAGGGTGAAGCCCGTGGACGAGCAGGACCGGGAGATCTCCTCCACGGCGACGGCATGGGTCTGAAAATCCGCCCCGGCGCCCCCGTACTCCCGGGGAATGGGAATGCCCATCCAGCCGTCCTCGCCGAGCTTCCGGAAGACCTCCGCCGGATGGCGGCTGTGCTCGTCGATCTCCGCGGCGATGGGCTCCACGTACCGGTCGGCGAATTCCCGCATGTTCCTGCGGATCAGGTCCTGCTCCTCGGTCCACTGAAAATCCATGGCGGCCTCCTCCGGTTCGGATCCCTGCCGGTTCGGCTACGAGTACGGCTTCACGTCCTCTTCGTTCCGGAGAACCCGGAGCCCCCCCTCCGCCAGGGCTGTCATCTCGTCCTCGCCGGGATACACGAAGACGGGGGCGATGAAGCGGACCCGCTCCCCGATCCGGCCGGTGAGCATCTCCGAGTGGGCCAGCCCGCCCGTCAGGACGATCCCGTCGATCCGCCCCGCCAGGACCGTGCTCATGGCGCCGATGTCCTTGGCGGCCTGGTAGGCCATGGCCTCGAAGACGAGCCCGGCCTTTTCGTCCCCGCCCCGGATCCGCTCCTCGACGACCCGGGCGTCCGTCGTGCCGAGATAAGCCGCCAGTCCGCCCTTTCCCACCAGGCGACCCTGGAGCTGCTTCCTGTCCATCGTCCCGGAAAGGGCGAGGTCCAGGAGGTCCATCGTCGGCAGCGCCCCGGCCCGCTCCGGCGTGAAGGGGCCTTCCGCGAGCCCGTGAGTGCAGTCGACGACCCGGCCCTTCCGGTGGGCGCCGATGGTGATGCCTCCCCCCAGGTGGGCCACGACGACGTCGATCTCCTCGTACTTCTTCCCCAGCCCGGCGGCGCATCGCCGCGCCGCCATCTTCTGGTTCAGGGCGTGGAGCCCGCTCTTGCGCTCGATCTCGGGGATCCCGGAGATCCGGGCCAAAGGCTCGAACTCGTCGGTGCTGGGCGGATCGATGACGATGGCGGGCATGCCGCATTTTTTTGAAAAGTCGAGGGCCATGGACGGCCCCAGGGCGGAGGGATGCGTCCCGTAGACCCCCTCCAGGAGGTCGCGGCGCATGGCGTCGTCGATCCGGTAGGCCCCGGCGGGCGCCGGCCGTCCCAGGCCGCCGCGGCTGACCACGATGTCGATCTCCTCCAGGCCGATCCCGTTTTTCTCCAGGAACTTCAGGACGCCTTCCTCGCGCAGGGGAAGCTGCTCCGCCAGGGAGGAAAAGCGGGACAGGTCCTCCCCCCGGTAGACGATGTTCTCCTGGGCGACGGCCTGCTCTCCCCGGAAGAAGGCGACTTTCGTCGAGGTCGAGCCGACGTTGATGGCGAGCAGAAGAAATTCCTTATCCATGGTTCGCTCCTTTGCCGCTCATCAGGCCGGCCAAGGCGATTTCCACGACCCGGTTTTCCGCGGACGTGAAGGGAAGCTTCAGGAGCACCGGCCCGGCCGTTCCCGCAACAAAGCCCACCGTCTGCATGCCTCCGAAGAAGACAAGGGATTCCGCCAGCAGGTGGCCCGTATCGATCTCGGGAACCAGGTAAATGTCCACATTGCCGGTGACGGCGCTTTGCAGTCCCTTCCGGTCCGCCGCGACCTTGCTCAAGGCGCAGTCGATGTCCACGGGACCCTCGACGACGGCCTTGCCGAACTGCCTCCTCTCCCCCATTTTGGAGAGGATCGCCGCGTCCAGCGTCGAAGGGATGCCCGGATTGACCTGCTCGATCGCCGCCAGGACGGCCACGTTCGGCGTCTCGATGCCGAGCCGGCGCGCAAGCTGGAGGGCGTTGTTCAGGATCCCCTGCTTCTCGACCAGGCCAGGGAAGTCGTTGAGGAACGTATCCGTAATGAGGATCAGCTTCTCCCGTTTCAGGAGCGGAAAGACGGAGATGTAGCTCGCCGTGCCGCCCTTTTTCTTCAGGCCGTCAGCGGGATCCAGCACGGCTTTCATCACGGCCCGGTGCGAAGCGCCCCCCTGCATCAGGATGTCGGCCCGGCCCTCCCGCACCCGCACCACCGCCTGCCGCAGGGCCTCCTTCCGGTCGGCCCCGTCCACGATCTCGTGCTCCCGGGATGCCAGGGGCGTCCGGCCGACGGCGGCTTTCAGTGCCTCCGCTCTGCCGATCAGACAGGGAACAGCGAGTCCCGACGACGACGCCCGGGAGAGGATCCGGATATCTTCGACGGTGGGAAAAGGAACGGCAATCCGCTTCGGCCCCGCCTGCATGGCCGCTTCCAGGATGTCTTTGAAGGACCGGATCATCTCAGTGCACCTCCTTTCCCATGCGGTCGGCCAGGACGACGCACATGGCCAGCTGCTGTACGATGTTGTCGCTGAAGTCGGACCGGGCGGGGATGCAGACCGGACCTCGGGACGTGGCGACGAGCGAGCTGCGCGTCACGTCAAGGAAGAAGTCGAGCTTGCAGATGACGTTGCCCGTGTCGAGGCAGGGCACCACCAGGATGTGGGGCATCTCCCGCCTGACGTCTCCGGCCGGGGCCCCTGGCCTCCGGGAGCCCCGGAATATCTCCGTGAAGGAGGTGGCGTCGACGATGTCGCATTCCCCCAGCTCGCCGGCGGCCGCCGCCTTCCTGAGAAACCGGTAGTCCCGGTAGGAGGCCAGATCGCCGCCCACCTCCCGGTGACCCGAGAGGATGGCAACCCGCGGCCTCGGGACGCCCATGAGGTGGTAGACGAAGGCGGCGTTCTTGATGATCTCCGCCTTGGCCCTGGCGTCGGGTTTGATGTTGACACCCGTGTCCGTGAAGACCACCAGGTGGTCGATGCCGGGGATCTCCCAGAATGTGACGACGCTCACGGTCATGCCGGAGGCCGCTTTCGCCTCCTCGCGGATGATGGAGCGGTAGATGTAGGAGGTCGGAATCTGGCCCTTGCTCGCAATGGGCAGCTCCCCCGAGAAGAGCATGCGGATCCCCAGGTCGGAGATGGCCTGCTGCTCGACACCGGGGATCTTGTCGAAACTCCCGATGTCGAAGCCGACTTTGGCCGCCACCCGCTCCATCTTTTCGGCGTTGCCGATGAGGACGGGCTCGATGTAGCCCATCTCCCAGCTTGTCTTGACCGCCCGCATAAAGTCCTCGTCCTCCGGTGCGAGCACGGCGAGCTTCTTCGGTCCCTTTTCCTTCGCTATCCGGGTAAAATCTGCCAACGATCGGATCATGGTCAACCCCCTTCGTCAGGACTGTCGCGCAGCCGGGGTAACGCCCCTTGGTACCGCCGTGTCAATCCATGGATTTATTGACTTGACAGGGAGGCTAATATAAAAGGCACAAAATAAAAAATATATTATTCATCTCTAATTGATATCTATAACAAATCAATGGAACTTCGACACATCACCTCATTTATCGCTGTCGCCGAAGAGCTTCATTTCGGCCGAGCCGCGAAAAGACTGAACATTTCTCAACCGCCCCTCAGCCAGCAGATCCGGCAACTGGAAGAGGAAATCGGGGTCCGGCTGTTCAACCGCACCAGGCGGCGTGTAGAGATCACCGCGGCCGGACTCGTGTTCCTGACGGAGGCCCGACGCATCATGGCCCTGACAAAAGAAGCGGTCCGTCAGACGATCCGCGCCGACAGGGGAGAGCTCGGGAGCCTGGCCATCGGCTTCATCGGATCCGCCAATTATAGCGTACTCCCCCGGGTCATTCTCGATTTCCGGAAGCAGTACCAGGATGTCGAGGTTTCCCTGACGGAGATGAACACAAGCCATCAGCTGGAGGCCCTCCGCGATGACCGGATCCATGTCGGGTTCATGCGGCCGCCCCGGGGCATCGAAAACGAAGGAATATCCGTGGAGCCGGTCTTTCGGGAACCGCTGGTTGCGGCCATTCCCGACCATCACCCCCTGAAAGGGGAGACCCCTCTGCCGCTGCGCCTGCTGGCAAAAGAATCTTTCATCATGATTCCGAGACAGCGGGGGCCCGGCTTCTTCGATTCCATCATTGCCCTCTGTCAGCAGGAAGGCTTCAGCCCCCATATCGTCCTCGAAGCGTCGCAGTTCCACACGGTCATCGGCCTGGTGGCAACGGGAATCGGCGTGTCGATCTTGCCCGCCTCCATGCAGCGTTCCCGCATGAAGGGCGTTGTATTCCGAACGATTGCTGGCGGCGTGGAGACGGTCCTCGACATGGCCTGGGTCACCGGCAATCCGTCACCGGTCCTGCGGAATTTTATCGACATCGCCAGGAAAACGGCGCGCTCGCTTTCCCCGTGCACGTAACCGGACGGCACGCTCGAGGCAGGAGGAAAGGTGGAGCGCGGGGGTTGGTCTTCTTTGCCTTCAACCGGCGGGGCGTCCCTCTCCCCGGTCCCGGGCCGGGCTTCGATCCGCCGCTCCGGCGCCACCGGTCATGCCCCCGGCATCACTCCGGCTGCTCTTCAATCATCGGGATGATCCGCACCTGCACCATCCCCCGGCCGAAAAAGCCAAGCTCCCGCGCCGCCGCCCGCGACAGGTCGATGAATTCGAAGCTGTGACGGCGGCAGCGGTCGTTGACGGTCACGACGACCGACCGGTCGTTGGCGAGGTTGATCACCTTCACCCGCGTGCCCAGGGGCAGTGCCGGATGGGCCGCCGTCATCTTCCGGGGGTCGTAGACCGCCCCCGAGCTGGTTTTCCTGAAATTGTAGCGCTTGTGGTAATAATAGGCCTTCCCGAGCGTCCCATCCTGCTCGTCCCCGGCGGACGCATCCGCTTTCTCCACCACGGCGGGTTCACTGCCGGTCGGCTCTTCCGCCCGGAGGGGCAGGACGGCGGCGAAAAAAACAAGCAGGCAGGCGGCGGCAATCCATGCGGTCTTACCGATCCGATTCACTGGGTGCATGCACGACTCCCCGGCAATGAATTTCCACGCAAGCGGATCATTCCATACCATACTCACCGGCGGAATCAAATCATCGATCCGGTCCGCCCCGAAACCGCCTCTTGCCAGCACGCCGGATTTCTGGTAGCGTTCCGACTGTTTCAGATAAATTTCCAAGCGATATTCACTACCTGCCGGGACGTCTGTCCGGCTGCGCGCAAAGGAACCGACGTTTCATGGCAACCGACCAAACCATCGCCCAGGCGAAAGAAGTCCTCAAGATCGAAGCGGAAAGCATTCTCGGCCTGATGAACCGGCTGGACCGGAATTTCTCCCGGGCCGTCAACCTCATCTGGAAGTCCAAGGGCCGGGTCATCGTCAGCGGCATCGGGAAGTCCGGGCTCATTGGAAAGAAGATTGTCGCCACCCTGACCAGCACGGGTACCCAGGCCCTCTTCCTTCATCCCGTGGAAGGGCTCCACGGCGATCTGGGCATCGTCACGAAGGACGACATCCTCCTGGCCATCTCCAACAGCGGCGAGACCCAGGAGCTTCTCATGCTCGTCGGCAGCATCCAGGCCATCGGAACGCCGCTCATCACCATGACGGGCAATCCCTCCTCCAGCCTCGCACGGGCCGGCGAGGTCGTCATCGACGTGGGGGTCGAGCGGGAGGCCTGCCCCTTCGGGCTGGCCCCGACCTCCAGCACCACCGCCGCCCTCGCCATGGGCGACGCCCTGGCGGTGGCCCTCATCGGGAAGCGCAAGTTCCGCGAGCGGGATTTCTACAAGCTGCACCCCGGCGGCACCCTGGGGCTCCGGCTCCGGGAGAAGGTCCGGGACGTCATGATCAGCGGGGAGCGGATCCCCCGGGTCTTCAAAGGCACCCTCGTCCTCCGGGCCATCGACGAAATGGACGAGAAGAACATGGGCTTCGTTCTCGTAACGGACAAAAAGGACAGGCTCCTGGGAATCCTGACGGACGGCGACGTCCGCCGCCACATCCGGAAGGGACGGACGCTCCAGGGTCCCATCGACGAATTCATGACCCCGAATCCCCGCACCATCGGGGAGGACACCACGCTCGGGGAGACCATCGAGGCGATGCAGCAGCGGGAGATCACCACCCTGGTGGTCGTCAACGGGAAGAACCGGCTCATGGGCTACGTCCACCTCCACGACATCCTCGGGCGGGGCGGCACCCTGAAGATGACCGTCATCCCGTAGGATTCCCGAATCTCCCCCGGGCGTCCCCGCGCGAGGACAGTCCATACTCACCAGCAAGCGGGAACCCCCGCGAGGAGAACATACATGGAGAAAAAGCATCGTTTTTCCATCTGGTACGTCTTCCTGGCCATCTGGGCGGTTCTGCTCATCCAGAGTTACCTCGCCTCCTTCTTTGCCGCCCAGGTGATCCCCTACAGCCAGTTCCTCACTCTCCTGAAGAGCGGCAAGATCACCGAGATCGCCATCACGGCCAACCAGATCCAGGGGAAGATGAAGGTCGAGGGCGGAAAGGCGGAGGACACGAAGGCCTTCAAGACGATCCGCGTCGACCCGGAATTTTCCAACATGCTCGCCCAGTACCCGGTGGTCTTCAAGGGGGAGATCGAATCCACCTTCGTCAGGGACCTCCTGTCCTGGGTCCTGCCGGTCCTGATCTTCGTGGGCATCTGGTATTTCCTCATGAAGCGCATGGGGAGCCAACAGGCGGGCTTCATGACCCTGGGGAAGAACAAGGCGAAGATCTATGTTGAGAACGAGTTGAACGTCACCTTCGACGACGTGGCCGGCGTGGACGAGGCGAAGCAGGAGCTGGTGGAGGTCATCGACTTCCTGAAGAACCCGGGAAAATTCGGAATCCTGGGGGGCAAGATCCCCAAGGGCATCCTCCTGGTGGGCCCGCCGGGGACGGGAAAAACCCTCCTGGCCAAGGCCGTGGCGGGGGAGAGCGGCGTTCCCTTCTTCAGCATCAGCGGCTCCGAGTTTGTCGAGATGTTTGTCGGCATGGGCGCCGCCCGGGTCCGGGACCTCTTTGTCCAGGCCAAACAGAAGGCCCCCTGCATCATCTTCATCGACGAGCTGGACGCCCTGGGGAAGGCCCGGGGGTTCGGCGCCATGGGTGGCCACGACGAGCGGGAGCAGACCCTCAACCAGCTCCTCGTGGAGATGGACGGCTTCGATCCGAAGGTCGGGGTCATCCTCATGGCCGCCACGAACCGGCCGGAGATCCTCGACCCGGCACTCCTCCGGGCCGGACGGTTCGACCGCCACGTCCTGGTGGACCGGCCGGACCGGAAGGGGCGGGAGGACATCCTGAAGGTCCACCTGAAGAAAATCAAGACGGCGCCGGACCTGGACGTGGAGCGCCTGGCCGCCATGACGCCGGGGATGGTGGGAGCGGATCTCGCCAACCTGGTGAACGAGGCGGCGCTTCTTGCGGTCCGGAGGGACCGGACGGACGTGAGCATGGCCGAGTTCTCGGAGGCGGTGGAGCGCATCGTCGGCGGCCTGGAGAAGAAGAACCGCCTCATCAATCCCAAGGAGCGGGAGACGGTGGCCTACCACGAAATGGGCCATGCCCTGGTGGCCCTGTCCCTGCCGGGGACGGACCCGGTACAGAAGATCTCCATCATTCCGAGAGGCATCGCCGCCCTGGGCTACACCATGCAGGTCCCCACGGAAGACCGGTTCCTCATGACGCGGACCGAGCTTCTCAATAAGATCGCCACGTTCCTGGGGGGCCGGGCGGCGGAGGAGATCGTCTTCGGAGACATCTCCACGGGGGCCCACAACGACCTGTCCCGAGCGACGGAGATCGCCAAGAGCATGATCAAGGAGTACGGCATGAGCGAAGGGCTGGGCCAGGTCTATCTCTCCGGGGAGCGGCGCTCCATGTTCCTGGACCCCGCGGCCAGGGAGGCGAGCGACTACAGCGACGAGACCGCCCGCACCATCGACCGGGAAATCAAGGGACTCATCGACGCCCAGTATGCCGTGGCCAGAAGCATCCTGCAGGAGAAGAAGGAATCCCTCGTCCGGGGGGCAAAGCTGCTCCTGGAGAAGGAAAAGCTCGACGGAGAGGAAATCAAGGCACTGCTGTGAAAGGAGGTCCGGTTTTATGGGCGGCAACAAACCCTGGGTGAAGTTCTACGGCCATGTCCCGGAGTCCCTCGACTATCCGCGGGTGACCATGTACGAGGCCCTGATGGGGACGGTGGAGAAGTTCCCCGACGCCGCGGCCTGGGATTTTCTGGACACAACGGCCACTTACCGCGAGTTCGCCCGGGAGATCGACCGGTGCGCCGACGCCCTGGCCGGGCTCGGCCTGAAAAAGGGCGACCGGATCACCATCTCCATGCCCACGAGCCCCCAGGGGGTCATCGCCTTCTACGCCGCCAACCGGCTGGGTGCCGTGGCCAGCATGATCCACCCCCTCTCCACCGCCAAGGAGATCGCTTTCTACCTGAACGTGAGCCAGAGCCGGTTTGCACTGACCCTGGACGCCTTCTACGGCAAGTTCCGGGAGGCGAAGGACGGGACGCCGCTGGAGCGGCTGATCCTGGCGCGGATCCCCGATTACCTGGGCCTCGTCAAGAAGATCGGCTTCAACCTGACAAAGGGCCGGAAGATCCCGCCGGTACCGGCGGACCCGATGGTGACCTGGTGGAAGGACATGATGGCCGCCTCCTGGCCCAAGGCGCCGAAGGCCGACATGGGCACGGACGACATGGCGGTGATCCTCTACAGCGGCGGCACGACGGGCACCCCCAAGGGGATCATGCTCTCCAACTACAATTTCATCAGCGAGGGCATGATGGTCTCCGCCTGGGGAAACCTGGGGAAGAACGACGGCATCCTGGCCATTCTGCCCATCTTCCACGGCTTCGGCCTGGGGGTCTGCATCAACGCCGCCTTCATGGGCGGCGCCAAGAGCATCCTGGTCCCCCAGTTCACCCCGGAGATCGTGGCCGGCCTGATCAAGAAGAAGCGCCCCTCCTTCGTGGTGGGGGTCCCCACGCTCTTCGAGGCCCTCTGCCGGAATCCCGTCATCCAGAGCGCCGACCTGTCCTGCCTGATGGCCACCTTCAGCGGTGCCGACACCCTGCCCCGCCCCGTAAAGGAGCGCTTCGAGACGTTGGTAAAGGAGCGGGGGGGAAACGTGAAACTCCTGGAGGGCTACGGCCTCACCGAGGCGGTGACGGCCATCATGGCCACACCGATCCAGGAGTACCGCGAGGGAAGCGTCGGCGTGCCCTTCCCGGACATGCTGGCCAAGGTCGTGACGGTCGACACGACGGAGGAAGCGCCCCTGGGAGAGGAGGGCGAGCTCTGCGTCTCCGGTCCGGCGGTCATGATGGGATACCTGGACGCCCCGGAGGAGACGGCCCGGACGCTCCGGACCCACGCCGACGGCCGGGTCTGGCTCCACACCGGCGACATCGCCGCCATGGACGCCGACGGCTTCTTCTACTTCAAGCTCCGCCTCAAGAGGATGATCAAATCCTCGGGGATGAACGTCTATCCCGCCCAGGTGGAAGACATCCTCTACGCCCACCCGGAGGTGAAGGACGCCTGCGTCATCGGTGTCCCCGACGAGACCCAGGTCCAGCGGGTGAAGGCCTTCGTGGTCCTGAAGGACCGGGCGAACGAGACCCCGGAAATGGAGCAGAAGCTGATCCGTTATTGCCAGGAGCACCTGATCAAGTGGAGCTGTCCCCGGGAGATTGAGTTCCGGGACACCCTCCCCTGTACGCTGGTGGGCAAGATCGCCTACAACACCCTGGAGCAGGAGGAGATCGAGAAGCTGAAGGCCTGCGGCAAGTTCGCCGGGGAATAGCCGCCGCACGGGCGTGAAAGATCGTCCGCTGTGACAAACGGACCGGAAACCACGACAGGAGATCGAAATCGATGAATCCGATGGCTGAAATCACGGCGGCCCTGGCGGACGCCGGCGGATACGCAAGAGACCTCAAGAAACGGACAAACGGAAGGACGGTGGGCTACGTCTGCTCCTACACGCCGGAGGAGTTGATCCTGGCGGCGGGGGCTCACCCGCTCCGGCTCCTCGGGACGAATCAGGCCATCCACCGGGCCGACGCCCACCTCCAGAGCTACTGCTGCTCCCTTGTGCGGGGCATCCTGGAGGAGGCACTGTCGGGAAACCTGGATTTCCTGGACGGGATGGTCTTTCCCCACACCTGCGACTCGATCCAGCGCCTCTCGGACATCTGGCGCCTCAACATCCCCTTCGGATTCCACGCCGACGTGGTCCTCCCGGTGAAGCTGACCACCGCGAGCGCCCGGGACTACATGGCGGACGTCCTCCGGAAATTCCGGGGGGACCTTGAAAAAACCCTCTCGGTGACGATCACCGACGCGGCCCTCATGGAGGCAATCGACCTCACCAACGGCATCCGGGCGGACCTGCGGCGCCTCTACGAGATCCGGGCGGCGAATCCCGGGTGGATCTCCGGCAGCGACGTCCACCGGATCGTCCGGGCCTCCATGATCATGGACCGCCGGCGGTTTCTTGCCCTCCTGGAGGATCTCCTGGCGGAGGCAGGCGGAAAGGACGCGCCGGCCGCAGCGAAGCAGCCACACCGGCTGATCCTCTCCGGCGGCGTCTGCAACGCCCCGGACGTCTACGGAATGATCGCCGACGCCGGAGGCGCCGTCGTCTGGGATGATCTCTGCACCGGCGGCAGGGCCTTCGAGGAGCCGATTCCCGGCGGCGGAGACCCGATCGAGGGGATGGCGGACCGCCTCGTGAAGCGGGTCGTCTGCCCGGCGAAGCACGGTGGCCTCACGAACCGGGCGGACCACCTGGTGAACCTCGTGAAGGAAAAGGACGCCCGGGGCGTCATCTTCCTCCTCCTCAAGTTCTGCGACCCCCACGCCTTCGATTATCCGTATCTGAAGGCCGCCCTCGACCGGGAGGGCATCCCCAGCATCCTGATGGAAGTGGAGGACCCCCTTCCGCCGGAAGGGCAGCTCCGGACCCGCATCGAGGCATTTCTCGAGATGCTGTAAACCCCGACTTGCCGGCCCCGACCCGCCGTGAACGAGCAGCGGGTCGGTTCGCCCGGCGATCACAAACCCGGGCGATCCCCGGAATCCAAGCAACAGAGGAATCAGACATGACGGAACAGACAGCCAACGCAGCGGGAGAACCCGCGGAAGCACATATTCGGCAGATCGCCGGGGAGCTCGGCATCGCGGCGGGCCAGGTCGAGGCCACGGCGCGACTCCTCGGAGAGGGGGGTACGGTGCCCTTCATCGCCCGCTACCGCAAAGAGGCAACGGGCACCCTCGACGAAGTCCAGATCACGGAGATCCGGGACCGCCTCGTCCAGCTTGCTGAGCTGGACAAGCGGCGCGAGGCGATCCTGAAGTCCCTGGTGGAGCGGGAGCTCCTGACGGACGAGTTGGCGGCAAGGATCGCGGCCGCCGATACCCTCTCCGTTCTGGAGGACATCTATCTCCCCTTCCGGCCCAAGCGGCGGACACGGGCCATGGTTGCCCGGGAAAAGGGCCTGGAACCCCTGGCGGACAGGATCTTCATCCAGGAGTCGGATTTCGACCCCGTTGCCTCTGCAGCCGCCTTCGTCGATGCCGAAAAGGGCGTGGCCTCCGTGGAGGAGGCCCTTGCGGGGGCACGGGACATCCTCGCCGAGCGGATCAACGAGAGCGAGGAGGCCCGGTCCCGCATGCGGGCGTTCTTTGCAGAGAAGGCCTTCTTCCAGTCCCGGGTCGTTCCGGGCAAGGAGACGGAAGGCAGCCGCTATCGTGACTGGTTCGACTGGGAAGAGCCTGCCGTCCGGGCGCCTTCCCACCGGATCCTGGCCATGCGGCGGGGTGAAAAGGAGGAGTTCCTGTTTCTCCGGGTCATACCGCCGGAAGCGGAGGCGCTGGCACTCCTCATGGAGATGTTCGTGAAGGGCGGTGGCCCCACGTCGGAACAGGTCCGGCTGGCTGTCGAGGACGGCTATCGGCGCCTGCTGTGCCCGGCCATGGAGACGGAGATCCGCCTGGCCACGAAGAAACGGGCCGACGCGGAGGCGATCCGGGTCTTCACCGACAACCTCCGCCAGCTCCTTCTCGCCCCGCCCCTCGGGCAGAAGCGGCTCCTCGCCCTGGATCCGGGTTTCCGGACGGGGTGCAAGCTCGTCTGCCTCGACGCCCAGGGAAAGCTCCTCCACCATGATGCGATCTTTCCCCACCTCTCCGAGCGGGCCCGGGGCGAGGCGGCGGAGCGGGTGCAAGCCCTTGCCGCAAAATTCCAGGTTGAGGCCTTCGCCGTCGGGAACGGAACGGCGGGCCGGGAAACCGAGGCCTTCCTCCGGGAGATCGGCCTGCCCGAGGCGGTCCCCGTCGTCATGGTCAACGAGAGCGGCGCCTCGGTCTACTCGGCCTCGAAGATCGCCAGGGAGGAATTCCCCGACCACGACGTCACCGTCCGCGGCGCCGTCTCCATCGGCCGCCGCCTCCAGGACCCCTTGGCGGAGCTCGTCAAGATCGATCCAAAGGCGATCGGCGTCGGCCAGTACCAGCACGATGTCGATCAGACCGCCCTCAAACAGGGCCTGGACGACACCGTCATGAGCTGTGTGAACGCCGTCGGCGTGGAGGTGAACACGGCCAGCGCGGCTCTTTTGACCTACGTCTCGGGCCTCGGGCCCGCCCTGGCGGGCCGGATCGTCTCCCGGCGGGACGAGCAAGGGCCATTTTCCTCCCGGGAGGAGTTGAAACAGGTACCCCGGCTTGGGGCCAAGGCCTTCGAGCAGGCCGCGGGCTTTCTCCGGATCCGGGACGGGGCGAACCCTCTCGATGCCTCCTCCGTCCACCCCGAGCGCTACGGCATCGTGGACCGGATGGCGTCGAACCTGGGGTGCACCGTGGCGGACCTCATCGCGGACGCAGGGCTGCGGAAGCAAATCGACCTCTCCCGCTACATCACCGAAGATGTCGGGCTCCCCACCCTGAACGACATCCTGGCCGAGCTGGCCCGGCCCGGGCGGGACCCGCGCGAGCGCTTCGAGATCTTTCAATTTGCCGAGGGGATCGAAAAGATCGAGGATCTGCACCCGGGGATGAAGCTTCCGGGAATCGTGACGAACCTGACCGCCTTCGGGGCCTTCGTGGACATCGGCGTCCACCAGGACGGACTCGTCCACCTGAGCCAGTTGGCGGACCGGTTCGTCAAGGACCCCGGGGAGGTCCTGAAGGTCCGTCAGGCCGTCGAGGTGACGGTCCTGGCGGTGGACCTGGAGAGAAGGCGGATCTCCCTGTCGCTGAAGAAGAATCCGGACCTTGCGGGAGGCGCCTCCGCGAGCCGGCCGGAGCGGGGCGCGGGTGGAGAAGGTCCCGGCTCCGGGAAGTCCGGCACCGGAACGGATGGACGCGGCCGGCCGGGTCCAGGCGGACCGAAGCGGGACCGGCGGGGACAAGGGAAAAAAGAAGGGAAAGGACAGGACGAACAAATCCCCTTCAACAACCCCTTCGCCGCGGTCTTCGGGAAAAAGTGATCCGCGCCTGCGACACGCTTCGAGTGGTTCAGGCGGAGAAAAGAGCGCCCGCGGTGAATGTGAAGCTTTTTAGGGTTGAAATTCAACCGCTACATGGCTGATATTCAACCGTGGTTTGGAAAATCTGCAACTCCCAAGATTTCTACACAACGGGACAAGGAAAGAATCATGGCATCGACCGGTGAAGACAAGCGGAAGGTGAAGGCCGTCAAGAAGATGAAGGACATCATGACGACCTACTACATCGAGGCCAAGACGGCTGCCCAGACGGGGAAAAAGGTCGCCTGGATCACCAGCGGCGGCCCCGTGGAGCCGCTTCTGGCCATGGACGTCATCCCCGTGTATCCGGAAAACCACGGGGCCATGATAGGGGCCAGCAAGATGGGAGTCGACCTGTGCGAGAAGGCGGAGGCCATGGGCTACGCCAGCGACCTTTGCTCCTACGCCCGCTCGGACATCGCGTGCGCTACCGTCAACGGCGGCCCCATCGGAGGGCTGCCCCGGCCGGACATGCTCGTCTGCGGGAACAACATCTGCGGCACCGTCCTTAAGTGGTACGAGGTCCAGGCCCGGTATTTCGGCTGCCCCCTCTTCATCTTCGACACCCCCTTCTGCCACATCGAATTCAACAAAGACATGAGGCGGTACGTCCGCCGGCAGGTGGACGAGTACACCGCCTTCCTGGGGGAGGTCTGCGGCCGACCCTTCGACTTCGACCGCATGATAGAGGTGGGCCGCCTCTCCGTCGAGGGACAGCGAACCTGGCAGCAGGTCCTGGACACGGCCATGAACCGTCCGGCCCCCATCAGCGCCTTCGACGCCTTCTTCCACCTGGCCCTGATCGTGACCCTCCGGGGAACGCAGATCGCCGTGGACTACTACCGGGAACTCCTGGCGGAGATGCGGGAACGGGCGGCGGAGGGCATCGGCTCCATCCCCAACGAGAAATACCGTCTCCTCTGGGACAACCTGCCCGTCTGGTACCGCACCAAGTGGCTCTCGGAGAAGTTCGCCTCCCACGGGGCCTGCCTCGTGGCGGACACCTATACGTCCGCCTGGTGCGGCTCCCTGAAGTACATGGACGAGAACGACTTCCTGGGCAGCATGGCCGAGGGCTACAGTCGCATCTACCTGAACATCGGTGTCGACGAGATGGCCGACACGGTCGTCGCCATGACCGACAAGTACGGCGTCGACGGCGTCGTCTTGCACTCCAACCGGAGCTGCAAGCCTTACTCCCTGGGCCAGTACGACATCCAGCGGGTCGTGGAGGAGCGGACGGGCATTCCGTCCCTCATGATCGAGGCGGACATGGTGGACGAGCGGGCCTTCTCGGAGAGCCAGATCGATACGCGGATCGACGCCTTCATGGAAGTGATCCGGAACCGGCGGAACGGATAACACAAGGAGGACGCGAATGAACGACATCACCTACGACCTGAGCGGCAAGGTGGCTGTGGTCACCGGCGGCAGCCGGGGAATCGGGCTGGAGATCGCGGACAACCTGCTCCAGCAGGGGGCAAAGGTGGCCATCTGCGGACGAAAGCAGGACGGACTGGACTCGGCCCGAGGCATCCTTAACGGCGGGAACAACCTGCTGGCCGTACAAGCCTACATATCCCGGGAACAGGACGTGGAGAGGCTCTTCGACGCCGTCCTGGAGAAATTCGGAACGGTTGACATACTCATTAACAACGTGGGGATGAACCTGATGAGTGCATCCCTGGTCGATACGGACCTTGCCGTCTGGCAGCGGATCATGGACGGGAACCTCACGGGGGCCTTCCTCTGCTCCCGCCGGGCCGGCAGGATCATGCGGGAGAAAAAGCGGGGCAAGATCGTCAGCATATCCTCCCTGGCAGGCACCCGGGCCACGCCGGGCATGAGCGTCTACGGCATCGCCAAGGCCGCCCTGGAGATGATGACGAAGGTCCTCGGCGCGGAACTGGCGCCCTTCAATGTCCAGGCCAACGCCATCGCACCGGGCCTCGTGAAGACCAATTTCAGCAAGCTCTTCTGGTCCTCACCGGAACTGGCCGAGCTGATCATCAGGGAAACACCCGCCGGGCGGATCTCCGAACCGTCGGACCTGGTCCACTCGGTCCTGTTCCTCTGCTCGGGCTGTTCCGACTTCATCACGGGCCAGACTATCGCCGTCGACGGCGGGGCGTCGATCGTCTGACCATGCTGACAGCAGGCATCGATGTCGGTTCCATCAGCACCAAGGCGGTCCTCCTCGAGGACGGCCGGTTCGTCCGGGGAAAGGTCGCCTTTACCGGCTACAACGCCGAGGCGGCAGGACGCCGGATCTTTGAGGAGATCCTTCAGGAATCCGGACTGGCAGAGGATGCCGTCGGCGGGATCGTCGCCACCGGCTACGGCCGGAAGAGCGTCTCCTTTGCCGGACGCGCCGTCACGGAGATTCTGTGCCATGCCGCGGGAGCCCGCTACCTGGATGCGGAGATCCGCTCCGTCGTGGACATCGGCGGCCAGGACAGCAAGGCCATCGTCCTGAATGCGGACGGGCGGGTGAAGACCTTCGCCATGAACGACAAGTGCGCCGCCGGAACGGGCCGCTTCCTGGAGGTCATGGCCCGGGCTCTGGAAGTGGACCTGGATCTGTTCGGTGCCCTGTCTCTCCATGCGGAGGCCCCGGCCAGAATCAGCAGCCTCTGCACGGTCTTCGCCGAGTCGGAGGTGATTTCTCTCATTGCCAGAGGGGAAAAGCGGGAGAACATCATTGCCGGGATCCACGAATCCATCGGCTCCCGCGTCTCCGCGATGGCCAGGCGGCTCGGGATGGTCCCGCCGGTGATGATGACCGGTGGCGTGGCCCGAAATGCCGGCGTCGTACAGGCCCTGGGGAAAGCCCTCGACCTTCCCCTTCGGGTCTCCCCGCAGGCCCAGCTCACCGGGGCCATCGGGGCCGCGTTCCTGGCCTCCCGGCCGGGATAGACCGCATCACCGCCGGAGCTTTGTCGCCGCGGGCTCGCATGCCGATGAACCCCAGCCTTAACGGGAGGTGACACGATGAGCCGATTCAAGAAGATCACGGTCGCGCTGGGTCTGTTATTCGTCATCCTGATGGTTTCCTCGTATTTCCTGGTCCCGCCGATCCTGAAGTCCGTCCTGGTCAAGAAGCTGTCCGAATCCCTCCATCGCGAGGTGACCCTGGAGCGGATTCATTTCAATCCCTTCACCCTCGCCCTGTCCGTCCAGGGATTCGGCATCCGGGAGAGGGGCGGCACTGAATCGTTTGTCTCCTTCCAGGAACTCTTCGTGAACCTGCAGATCCTCTCCGTGGCCAGGCAGGCGCTCGTCCTCGACGAGGTCAAGCTGGTCAAGCCCTCCGTCCGGATTCTGCGGAACGCCGACGGAAGCTACAACTTCTCCGATCTCCTGGAGAAGAAGCCGGGGGAAGAGAAGAAGGAGCCGGGGAAGCCGTTCCTCTTCTCCGTCAACAACATCCGCCTCATCGACGGCCGCGTCGAGTTCCTGGACAACCCGAAAGATGCAAAGCACACCGCCGAAAACATCCAGGCCGCAATCCCCTTCCTCTCGAACATGACCTACGCCCTGGAAACGAAGGTCGAACCGTCCTTTTCCGCCGTGATCAACGGGACCCCCTACACGCTCAAGGGGGAGACAAAACCTTTTGCGGACTCCCGGGAAACGGAATTCCGGATTTCGATCAAGGACCTGGATATCCCGCATTACACGGCCTACGTGCCCATGAAGCTGAATTTCAGGCTCCCCTCGGCAAAGCTGGACGTCGAGTCCACCCTCACGTACCGTCAGGAAAGGAACAAGACGCCGGCGCTGATCATCAAGGGCACGGCCGGACTCCGCGACGTCGTCCTGGAGGATCTGCGGAAGGCGCGGCTGATCCGCTTCCAGGCCCTCACCGTGGACATGGCCGCCGTGGAGCCTCTGATCGTGAAAATACACCTGGCGAAAGTGGCCCTGAAGGAACCGGAGGTAAACGTCCGCCGGAATGCGGCAGGGGAGATCAACCTCCTGGCCCTTGCTCCGGAAAAAGCGAAAGACGAGAAGAAAGCGGAGGAAAAGAAGGGCCTGCCTGCAGCGAAGGCCGCTCCGGCTCCGGACAAGGCTGGCCCGGTCGTCGACATCGACGAGTTGCTCCTCGAAAAAGGAACCGTCTCCTTCCGGGACGAAACGACCCCGGAGCCGTTTTCACTCCCGCTTCGGGACATCCGTCTGGAGGGGCGCAACCTCTCCACCGCCACCGGGAAGGAGGGAACCCTCGATCTCTCCGTCGGCTTCCCGAAACGGGGCGCCCTTTCCCTGAAGGGGCCGGTTACCATCACGCCGGTCTCGGCCAGGCTGGCCGTAGACGCAAAGGACATCGATCTTCCGGGATTTCAGCCCTATTGGACGGAGGCGGTCAATATCCAAGTAACCGGGGGCAAGATCGGCACCCGGGGATCCCTGACGGTCTCCCTGGCGGAGAAGACCCCCAGGATCCGGTACACGGGGCGTCTTATGGTCACCCGGTTCGCCTCCATCGACAAGGTCCAGGCGGTGGATTTCCTGAAATGGAAATCCCTGTACCTGAACGACCTCGATGTCAATGTATCCCCTCTGAAGGTGCAAATCCGTCAGGTCGCACTGACGGACTTCTATAGCCGGGTCATGGTCTATCCAGACGCCACCCTGAACGTCCAGAGCATTGCGGCGAAGAAAGAAGAAGCGGGGAAACCGCCGGCGAAAGATGAAGCGGCCAAGCCTCAGGCGCCGCCGCAAGAGCCGGCGAAAGATGGGAAGGAGAAACCGAAGGCGGGACCCGACATCACCATCGGCGCCGTAACACTCCAGGGCGGCGAGATCGACTATATGGACCGCCACATCAAGCCCACCTTCTCCGGCCGGCTCGTGGAAATCGGGGGGCGCATCGGCAGGATGTCCTCCCGGGAGGCAATCCAGGCGGACGTGGACCTGAAAGGCAAGCTCGACGGGTACGCCCCCCTGGAAATCACCGGCAAGATCAACCCCCTGAGCAAGGACCTCTTCGTGGATCTGAAGATGTCCTTCAAGGACATGGATCTGAGCCCGGTGACGCCCTATTCGGGCAAATATGCGGGCTACGCCATCGAGAAGGGCAAGCTGTCCTTCGACCTGAGATACCTGATTGCCAAGCGGAAGCTGGAATCGCAGAACGTCATCTTTATCGACCAGCTCACTCTGGGGGAAAAAGTCGAGAGTCCCCAGGCCACGAAGCTACCGGTCTCCCTGGCCATCTCCCTCCTGAAGGACCGCCACGGCCAGATCAAGCTCGACATCCCCGTGGCGGGAACCCTCGATGACCCGCAATTCAGCGTCTGGCGGATTATCGTGCAGGTCCTGGTGAACATCCTCACCAAGGCGGCCACGGCGCCCTTTGCCCTCCTCGGATCCCTGATGGGCGGCGGGGAGGAAATGAGCTATGTTGAATTCGATGCCGGGAGCGCCGCCGTCGGCGATGCAAACCTGAAGAAACTGGTGACGCTCGGGAAGGCATTGCAGGAACGGCCGGCCCTGAAGCTCGAGATCGAAGGCTATGTGGATGTCGAAAAGGAACGGGAGGCGCTCCGGACAGCCCGCTTCCAGAGAAAGCTGAAGGTCCAGAAGCTGAACGAGACCTTGAAAAAGGGCGCTGTCGCGGTGCCCGTGGATGACGTGAAGATCGAGCCGGGAGAGCGGGACCGCTACCTGAAAATGGCCTACGACGCCGAGACATTCCCGAAGCCTCGGAACTTCATCGGCATGGCCAAGAGCCTGCCGCCGGCGGAGATGGAAAAACTGATGCTCACCAACATCGAGATCAGGGACGGGGACCTCCGCCTCCTGGCTTCCCGACGGGCGCAGGCGGTCCGTGACGTCCTGCTGAAATCCGGGGACGTCACGCCGGACCGGGTGTTCATCGTGGAACCGAAGTCCCTGACCCCACAGAAAAAGGAAAAGCTGAAGAACAGCCGGGTGGATTTCCGCCTGAAATAAGAAGGTATCGGAAAGAAAGGAGCAAAGAATGACGGATTATGACGCCATCGTCATCGGGGCCGGCAATGGAGGGCTTGCCGCAGCCGCCGCGCTGGCCCGGGGCGGTGCACGGGTGCTGGTCCTGGAACGCCACAACATCCCAGGAGGATGCGCTACGAGCTTCTGCCGGGGCCGATTCGAGTTCGAGGTCTCCCTCCATCAGCTCTCAGGCCTCGGGCGCCCCGAGTTTCCCGGTCCTCTACGGGGACTCCTGCAGAACCTGGGCGTTCTCGCCAAGCTCGAATTCGTGGAGATGGAGCACCTGTTCCGTTTTATCGTCCCGGACAAAGTGGACCTGACCCTGCCGGCAAACCGGGCCGGCATCGTCCAGGTTCTTCAGGAGCGGTTCCCCGATGAAAAGCAGGGGATTGAGCAGTTCTTCGACCTGGTGTACCGGTTCTTCCAGGAGGTCATCGGCGCCTTCTACCTCCGGGACCCCGAGGTGACGCCCGAGAAGTACCCCCTGTACTTCCAGTACGCATTCCGGGATTCCCAGAGCGTTATCGACGAGCATTTCCGCGACCCCTACCTGAAGCTCACCATCGCCGGCTACTGGGGCTACATGGGGTTGCCGCCGCGCCTGCTTGCCTTCAGCGACCTGGCGGCGCTTCTCTTCGCCTATATCGAGTTCAAGCCCTGGCACATCAAGGGCGGTTCGCAGGCCCTTTCCAACGCGCTGGCTGCAGCCGTTCTGGACGCCGGCGGCGAGATCCGCTTCTCCTGCGGGGCGGAGCGCATCGTTACACGGGACGGCGCCGTGCAGGCCGTCGTGACGGACCGGGGAGAGGAGATCACCACCCGGTACGTCGTCTCCAACGCCTCCGCGGTGGCCACCTTTGCCGGTCTCCTGGACGGAGGGGACGGACAGGCAGAGGCTTTGCAGCAGGTCCGCGGGGCCGTCGTGGGCACCTCGTTCCTGACGGTCTATGCAGGGCTCCGCTGCCTCCCCGAGGCCGTCTCCATCTCGGAGACGACCAACTTCATCTGCCAGTCCACCGATATGGACCGCGACTTCGCCCTTTGCCGGACCCTTGACGTTAGCGAGCCGCCGCTCATCATGAGCTGCTACGACGTGTCGGACCCGGATTTCTCGCCGGTGGGGACCTGCCAGGCGGCCATCGTGACGATGAAGTACGCCGAGCCGTGGCTCCGGGTGCCTCCGGAGGAGTACGCCGCCGAGAAGTACCGCTCCGCCGAGACCATTCTCCGCAGGATCGAACCGCACTTCCCGGGCTTCACGGCGAACATCGAAGAGATGGAGGTCGCCACGCCGATCACCCACATGCGCTACCTGGGCCACCCCGGCGGGAGTCCCTACGGGTTCGAGCAGCATGTCAAGGATTCGACCCTGTTCCGGAACCCCAAGCCGCCCGTCAAAGGTCTTTATGGCACCGGGGCGTGGTATGGCATGCCGGGTTACCAGCCGACCCTCACTTCGGGGGCCGCGGCGGCGCGGGCCATCCTGCGGGAGATGAGCAGAAAGGAGAACGCGCAATGAGGCCGGACATTCTCACGAAAATCGAAGGATACGACCGGATCGTCCGGGAACGCGAGATCTGCCGCAAGTATGGAACGGACTTCGGCGTCGACCGGGGTGCCGTGGAGGATTACGTCCGGAGGCTTCACCCGGACCGGATGCACCTGAAGGTGGCGGAGATCATAGAAGAGACTAACTCGGCGAAGACCTTCCGTCTCGTCGCCACGAACGGACCCCTGCCGCCGTTCCAGGCGGGCCAGTACGTCTGCGTGTACTGCGACATCGGAAGCGTCCGCACCGGCCGCCCCTACAGCCTCTCCTCGCCGCCCGGCCACAGGGGATATTACGACATCACCGTCAAGTCCGTGGAAGATGGCTTCGTCTCGACCCACCTGCTGAACGACGTCCGGCGGGGAGACATCCTGGAGACCTCCGGACCGGAGGGGCATTTCCATTTCAACCCGATCCTCCATGACCGTGCCCTGGTGCTTCTGGCCGGAGGGAGCGGCGTCACGCCCTTCATGAGCATGATCCGGGAGGCCCTCGAAGGCGGCCTGGACCGCGCGTTCTGGCTCTTCCACGGCGACCGGGAGCCCGGAGAGGCGATTTTCCGGGAGGAACTGGAGCGCCTGGCGACCCGTTTCCCGAATCTCCGGTACATCCCGGTGATCGAGAATCCCTCACCCGGATACGGCGGGGCCTGCGGCTACATCACAGCGGACCTGATCCGCCGGGAGATCGAATCTGCGGCGGGGAAGACCTTCTTCCTCTGCGGCCCCGGCGAGATGTACCGGTTCTGCATCCCCGAGATCCTCTCCCTGGAAGTGCCCGCCGGGAAAATCCGCCGGGAGGTTTTCGGACCGCCGAAATCAATCTCCCGTTCCCCCGGCTGGCCGGCGGAGGTGCGGGAAAACGATCTCTTCACCGTCTCCGTCAAGGGAAGGAAGGACATCCAGGCGAAGGCCGGGGAGCCGCTGCTTGTCGCCCTGGAGCGTGGGGGCATCGTGATTCCGTCCCTGTGCCGCTCGGGGGAGTGCAGCCAATGCCGGGTGAAGCTGCTGGCGGGACGGGTCTACCAGCCGGAGGGAACGCTGGTCCGGCGGTCCGACCGGCAGCACGGCTACATCCACTCCTGTGCCGCCTACCCCCTGGAGGACCTGGAGATTCTCCTGTAGGTTTCCTTCATCCCTGACACAAGAACGGCCCGATCAGGGACGCCCGAAATGCTTCGGGACGTCCCTGGTCATGCCGCCGGTGCAAAGTGTGCGCACCTCCGGTACTCAGGAACGCAAGGCCTTGATGGGGTCCAGCCTGGCGGCGGAGCGCGCCGGATAATAGCCGAAAAAAACGCCCACCGCCGCGGCCACGCCGAAACCGAGAATAATGGATCCGTACGAGATCAGGAATTCCCAGTGGGAGACCTTTGCAAAAACGAAGGAGACGATGACTCCGAGGACAATCCCGATCACGCCGCCGACGAGGCACAGAACCAATGCCTCCATGATGAACTGGCTCTGGATGTCGCCCTGCTGGGCTCCCAGCGCCCGCCGGAGACCGATCTCCATCCGGCGCTCCGTAACCGAGATGAGCATGACGTTCATGACGCCGATGCCTCCCACGATCAGGGAGATGCTGCCGATGGCGCCGAGAAGCAGCGAGAAGATCTGCATCTGCTTCTTCATGTTGGCGATCAGCTCTTCCGCCGTGGTGACCCTGACTTTGAGGTCCCGCGATTTCATCCGGAAGTAATTCTGGATATCCACCTTGGCCTGGGCCGGGGAGACGGTGTTCCCGACCAGGGCAAGAAAGCTGTCGATGTCGCTTTTCTCGAAGAACCGCCCGGCCGTGGTAATGGGCATGATCACGGAGCTGTTGACTCCGTAAGGCCTCATCCCTCCATCCGAGACGTTGTCGAGAACACCGACAATCGTGAAAATCCTGTTTCCGAGAGGAAACTGACTGCCAAGGAGAGGATTCAATCCGATCCCCCGGAGGAAAGCCGCCGTTTCCTTCCCGATGACACAGAAATAGCGGTTCTCGTCGAGGTCCGAGATGAATCGCCCCTCCGCCAGCCGGATCTTGTTCATGTCGAAGAAGCTGGAGGTCACACCCATCTCCTCCAGGTAGATGCTCTTCTTGCCGATGCTGAATGTGCCGCTGGATCGCAGGTAAGGCGCGACATCGAGGATCGAGCTCTCCTTTTCTTTCAGGGCCGTGATGTCCCGTAGGGTCACGTTTGCCGATGGACTGTTCTCCGTCAGCCTCACCATGACGACGTCCACACCCATGTCCTTGAACTGTTTGAGGGCCTCGTTTTCCGCAATGGAGCCGATGGAGACCATGCCGATGACGGATCCGATGCCGATGACGATGCCGATAATGGCAAGGATCGTCCGCTGTCGGGCGTTTGCAAGGCTTGTAAACGCTTCGGAAATGTTTGCTTTCAGGATCATGTTGTCCTTGATTCCGGAGGCCCCGCGGCGCCCGGATATTCAATGAGGATTCCCGTCAACCGCCGGAGGGGTGACGAGCCCGTCGGTGATCTCTATGCTGCGCCGGCATTGAGCGGCGATCTTGAGATCGTGGGTGATGACGATAATCGTGATTCCTTCCTCTTCGTTGAGCTTTCGGAAGAGATCCATGATCTCCTGGCCGGTCCGGCTGTCCAGGGCACCCGTGGGCTCGTCGGCGAGGATCAGGGCCGGACTTCCCACCAGGGCCCGGGCGATGGCCACGCGTTGCTGCTGTCCCCCGGACATCTCGTTCGGCCGGTGATGCGCCCGATCCGCTACTTCTACTTTCTGTAGGTAGGCCATGGAGCGCTCCCGGATTTCCGGTTTGCCCATCCCCCGGTAAATGAGGGGAATTCCCACGTTATCCAGGGCCGTCAGCCGCTGCAGGAGGCAATACTGCTGGAACACGAATCCGATCTTCCGGTTGCGGAGAATGGAGAGCTCGCGGTCGTCCTCGTACCGGATCCGGGCATCCTCGAAAAAATACTCTCCCGATGTCGGCTGTTCGAGAAGACCGAGAATATGCATCAGCGTGGACTTGCCGCTGCCCGACGCTCCCACGATGGACAGGAATTCCCCCTTCTCGACTTCCAGGGAAATGCCCTTGAGGACGTTCACTTCCGTGGGACCGACCGGATACGTCTTATGGATGTTCACTGTCCTCAGCATGGACATTCCGGACCGCTTCCTCCCTTACCAGGACTTCATCGCCGATTTTCAATCCCTGCAAAATCTCCACGGAGTCGAGAGTCGTAATGCCCGTCTTCACGTTCACCCGCTTCGCCTCCCGCTTTCCCGCCTCCTTCAACATGACGTAGCGATCCGCCCCATCCGTCTGCACGGCCCCGATGGGCACCAGGATGCCGTCGGGCTTGTTCAGGATCTCGATGGACAGATTGGCGGACATGCCGAGACGGATCTTGTCCGCCACTTCCGGGAGAAGCCTGTCCACCCGGATCAGAATTTCGAAGGTAGCCGCTTTCTTCGCTCCTCCTTCCCCTCCCTTGACGTTCGCCTGGGACGAAATGTGATCGACACTTCCCTTGAGGGTCACATCCGGGAAAGCGTCTCCCGTGATGATGGCCTGCTGACCCTTCTTGATCTTCGTCACCTCGATCTCGTCCACTTCGGTGGAAACCGACAGGCCGGTCGTGTCACCGACGGCCAGCATGATCTCCCCCTCGCCGAAAGAAGTCCCCTTTTCGACGGCCTTTCCTTTCCTGTCCTTATCCCCCACGGTGTCCATGAGGATGACCGTTCCGGACACCGGAGCGAGGACATTGGCTTTTCCCAGCTGATTTTCAAGATCGGCGAGTTTCGCTCTTGCATTGTAATAGTCGAGTTTTGCCAGGGTTACGTTATCACCCTCGCCTTTGGCCTTTGTGGTCTTGTACGTCAGGAGCTCGTTCTCGTAATTGTTCTTTTCGTTGTTGTACTCGTCGGCCGACACGATGCCTTTCTTGAAAAGAGTTTCCGTTTCTTCATAGGATCTCTTCGCCTTGTCCAGGGAGCGCATCGCCTTGACCATTTCATCCGTGTTCTTCCAGTCCTTCATTTCCTTTCTTTTTTCATTTGCCTTGATGAAAGCTGATTTCGCTTCGCGGCATTTCGATTCGATTTCTCTGGTATCGAGGCGCATAAGAAGCTGCCCCCTGGTGACGGACTGGCCGTATTCGAAAAGCTTTTCCGTGACCGTGCCCGCGAAGGGGCTCGTCACGTTCACGACCTGGATCGGTTTGAGAGTACCCCGGAGAGAGATCTTGTCGACAAGGGGTTGCAGTGCCACCTTGTACGTCTTCACTGCGCCCGCTTGCGAATCTGTGGTTGAAGACTGCCCGGACCTTCCCGGTGTGCCTTTTATCCACGTCAGGATCCCGATGGACAGGAAGAGAAGAAGCACCAGTGCCGTCGCGGCAATGCGGATCATCTGCACTTTTTTCAGGGCGGCCTTGAGACTTGTGTTGGACTCCTCCAGTTCGGAATAGGACGTCTGCAGCTCCCTGTGCTTCGCCTTGATCTCCTCCGTGAGGTCGTGCTCCGTCTCCCGAAGAGCCTCCACTTCCGTCCGGTCGCTGAAGACCGCAATGACGGCAGCCTTCTTTTTTTGTCCCGTCTCATCGGACCCGAGAAAAGAGGTCGTGACAGAAAGAACGATGCGCTTTTCCCCGGCCGTATACAGGACGATGCCGTTCTGAGTCACCGCCTCATCGTAAACGGCGTCCAGGATGGCCTGGTTGAAGGCATCGTTCCCTTCCCTTCCGAGGAACACTTCGCTCATCGACCGGCCGAGGACATCCTCGGCACGGAGGTCCAGAATCCGTTCCGCCGCCTCGTTGAACGTCATGATGCGGCCGTCGAGCGAAACGGTCATGACCCCGTCGGTCATGTTTTCCAGAATGTTTCTGTAGATGATCGGATCCTGGTTCATGGCTGTCCCTTGATTATTTCGCCTTCAGTTTCTCGTTGACTTCCTGCTTCCGGTCCTCCGGCAGCCTGACATTTTGATCCTCGCGCTTGACGCTGATGCTCCAGCGGTCGAGCGTAACCCCCAGCGACTGATCCAGGTCCGTCAGGGAGTTGAGATACGTGATCAGGGCCAGCAGTTCCATCGTCTGCTGATCGAGGACGTCGTTCTGAAAAGACACAAGCTGGAAGTTGGTCGTTCGTCCCAGCCGCAGTTTTTCCCGTTCGATTTCCAGTTTTCGCTCCGAAAGCTCCCGCCCCTTTTTCGCAAGCACATAGCTCCTGTAATTTACGTCGATATTCCTGATTTTATTCTGGACATCGATTTCAATGTCGCTCACCAGTTTCTTGAGGTTGATGCCCGCCTTTTCGCGGGCCACTTTTGCGGCGACATAACTGCTTTCCGATTGCAGGTCTCTCAGGGGAATGTTGAGCTGAAGCCAGACATCCCAGTCGCTTTTCCTTATCTGCTGGTCCGCCAGCACCGTCCGGTAGGTATCGCCTGTCCCGGTCCGTCCGACGTTTGTCACCAGCGATAGATCCCAGAGAAGATTTCGTTTGTTGACGGCCAGGTCCAGCTTGGCCAGCTCCAGGTTTTGCAATGCCTTGATGTAATCGGAACGGTTTTTCAGGGCCACGGCAATGGCTTCTTCCAGGGATGGAGGAGGAACAAACTGCTCTCCTTCTTCAACGGGCAGGAAGTCTGTGTTCTTGTCCAGGTTGAGGACCTGGAGAAGAGTAAGCCGCGCCGAGTCGACGTCGTTCCTGGCGGTTATGACGCTCAACTCACGATTGGCCACGTCGTTCTCCGCCTGGAGAATTTCCGTCTGGGCCATGCGCCCGGCATCGATGAGCGCCTGGTTCGTCTCCAGGGTTCGGCGGGCCGTCTCCAGCCCCTTGGCTTGAATGTCGTAACTGCGCAGGGCCGACACATAGGCCCGGTAGTCTGTGATGGTCGTCGTGATCGTGGTGGCCAGCGTGTCTTTCAGGTCGAGGATGTACTGTTCCTCGGCCACCCTGGCCTGCCGGATGGACTGCGTGGCGACATCCACGCCGGCATTTTTCAGGAGTGGCTGGATGAACTGGACGCTCCAGCCTGAGCTGTAGCCATAGTCCTGGCCGATGTCCGCTTTCGTCGCCGGGTTGTCCCAGCTGAAGATTACGGATCCGCCCGTGGGAAGGTTCAAGGTCGTTGCAAACAACCCGTCCTGATTGGATGCCCGGGTCCGGGTGCCGTCCGTATTGTAGGTGGACGTGGCGCGGGTCGAAAAGCTGAGGCTCGGCTGGGGAACAAACTTGTCCTCGGCGACGCGGAGCTCCATCCGTTGGGAGATTCTGTCCAGGTAAGCGGTCTGGATGGAAACGTTGTTCTGCAAGGCAAGAAAAACACAATCGGACAGGGTCAGTTTCTTCAATCCCTGTTGTACGCTTGGAATCTCCTGTTTCTCTTCGCAGAGCGCCGGAACCGAAGAGGCAAAGAATACGAAGAGAAAAATGACAAGGCACAGGATGCTGATTCGCGAAGATGTCGATAACGACAGGCGTGATTCCATTATCCTCGCTTGAAGGTCATGTTTCCTGCCCATTTCTCATGTTTATAAAAAAAAGCTTGAGCCCACGAGAAGACTGACCTTTTCCTTTTTTTCGGGATATGACCGGAAAACGCCGTGTTCATATAAATAAATCCGCTAATAATATCAACCGAACCATGGAAAGATGAATCGTATTTCATGGGTAACGGGCAACCGGTTTGCTTCTCATCCATGCTCCTTCATTCATCTCATTGGCAATATTCTTTTCCGTCTGTATCCACACAGATTCGTCCATAGCAATAACGAAAATGCGAATAACACCCTCTGCATTTCCCTTCGCATTGGTCGTTGTTCTCGTTACACCACTTCGCAAGATACGAAAATTTATGCCCCCCATGACACGGCACACATTCAAACTTGCTCCAACTCCAGCACATGCTGAATGTTGTCTTGGCAATGGTATGCGATAATTTTCCATCAATACAGCAGAGGACTTCCAACTCCCCACAGTCGAGGGCACAAGCCGGGTTTGCGGATATACCCACAATCAGGAGAAAGAAAACCGCCATGATCACGGTGCAGCCCGATTTTTTCATGCTGCTTCCTCCTTGTTTTCTCGAATTCACCACCAAAGGTCTCCCAGTGAAAAGGAGCACTTCTCAACCAAGGGTACCGTAACATCATCTTGAATCACGAAAAGCCTGCCTTTTGGGGTGTGGTCCCACCAAAGAAAGCCCGCCCCCACTCGTTTCACAATCGTCTCTCCAAGAGAACGAGGACCTCCCAGCCAAACAGGTGCCTTCTTGTCACAACCACCGCTGATGAATCAGGCCGCCCTTGTGTGTTGCCCCAGGGAATGCCGCTATTCATCAATCACGGCCAATGACACGTATTTTTCCCATGTTTGTCATAGCATCGAAATCCTCGCAGACAATCAACGTCTTGATCCCACCAGCACCCCTGGCAATTTCCCTCGCATTGGGCATAGTTTTCGTTACACCACTCGGCAAACCAACTCCATTTCCCTCCGCCGTGACAGGGTTTGCACTTAGCCGACTTCCAACTCCAACACATGGTGAAGTAAGTATCCGCCACCATCTTCTTCGACTTGCCATCAATGCAGCAGGCGATATAGTGGTTTTTGCAGCCGACTGCATAGGCAGGGTTTGCCGATATGCCGGCCAGCAGGACAAAGATAACAGCTATCGCTACGACGCAGCCGGTTTTCTTCATATCTCATCCTCCTTGTCATCACCGATTTCACCATCAGGATTTATCCCCCACGAAGCGGTAAACCACTTCGCTGGAGGCATAGCTGCGGCAAAACTTCGGATCATGAACGGCTTGATTCACAGCGTGTACAGGCCCCGGAATGCCCGAGCCCGGCTTCACAGCTACCGCTTTGACAGAACCAACACCGTGTGAGCAACATGCACTTCGCCCTTCTTGTCATAACCGACCCTGACGAGTTGGAGTGCCTTGATTCCTTTGATGTCTTCCACCCCCAGAAACATCACCTTCGAGATATCCAAGGTGATCTCTTTCCCCTCGGCACTGAACTCCCGGAACGGCATGTCACCTTCCGTCAGGTAATCTTCCCTGTCCGCAACGGCATTGATGGTGATCGTCTTTTCCCCCGCATCCATCCCCGTCACTGCGCCCAGAAAACTGTAAATCACGGTCCTCTGATTTCCGGATGCCTTATCCTTAGCCTCACCGGCAAAGGCCTGGCCTGCCAGAAAGGCACATGCGATGACCAATGCAATGCATACACGCGACAGCTCTCTCATCAATCGCTCCTCCTCGAAATGAATGTTGATCCTGATCACCCTCTTCAGTGACGGTTTACCTCCCGACTCCATTGCCTCCCGTGGTTGAAGCCCGAATCATCGACAACGCTTATGGCCTTCATTATCAACGCAGCAGATCCCGTCATCTCCCTCTGAAGCCTGCGGTGTCATAAAAAAGGGATATTGCACTTTGAAGCACCCCTGGCATGTTCCGTGGCATTCATTGATGTAGTTGACATTGCACCATAGAGAAATATAAGCCCATTGCCCTTCGCCATTACACGGCCGACATTCAGCCTTGCTCCAACTCCAGCACATGGTGAATTTGGTCTTGGCCACCGTCTTCGATTCATCGCCGTCGATACAGCAGGAGACCTTCTTATCCTGACAGCCGACAGCCTCCTTTGAGTTTATGGATGCATCGGCAAGCAGGATAAAGCAAACCGCCATCGCCATAATGCAGCCCGCTTCCCTCATGGCTCATCCTCCCTTCTTCGGATCATTGACACGTCTGCCGGCCGTCCTTGTCCCAGCAGGTCAGTTTCAGCACACACCGATCACCAGGATCATGAAAACACGCTTTGCACTTCCCCTGGCACTGACCGTAGTTGTCATTGCACCATTCGGCGGCATAACTCCATTTTCCCCCTCCATGGCACGGCACGCATCCAAAGTCTTTCCAGCTCCAGCACCTGCTGAATTTCGTCTTGGCCACCGTCTCCGATTGCTTGCCGTCAATACAGCAGGAGACTTCCCGATCCGAACAGCCCATAGCCCAGGCTGAGTTTGCGGATATGCCGGCAAGCAGGAGACAGAAAAACGCCATTGCCACGATGCAGCTCGTTTTTTTCATGTTACGTCCTCCTTGTTTTCTCTTATTTCACCAACAGACAGTCTCCCGGCGAAAAAGAGCGCTTCTCCGCCAGGCCCCCCGCAACATCACCTTGGATCACGAACAGCTTGACTTGGTAGCGTCATCCGACCGGAGAGAGCCCGACCCCCGCTTCAGGGCTTCCTCTTCGTCAAAACCAATACCGTGTGAGCCATATACGCTCCTCCCTCTTTGTCATAACCAACCCTGACAAGCTGGAGTCCCTTGATGTTGCTGATGTCGTTAACCCCCAGAAACACCGCCTTCGAGACGTCAAAGGTGATCTCTTGCCCGTCGGCACTGAACTCCCGGAACGGCATGTCGCCCTCCCTGAGATATTCTTCCTTGTCTGCAACGGCATGGATGGTGATCGTCTTCTTTCCCGCATCCATCTTTGCAACCGTACCCAGAAAACTATAGACAACGGCCCTCTTGTTTTCGGATGCCGCATCTTTCGCCTCACCGGCGAAGGCCTGACCGGCTAGAAAGACACATACGATGATCATTGCAACGCATACACGCAACAGGTTCTTCATAAATCGCCCCTCCTTGCTTTTTTCTCTGTCCTCCATCCTATTGACAATGTGATTTCCCTTCCTTGTCCCAGCAGGTTCGCGACTTCTTGCAATACTCAGAACTCATGTAATGACAGGCTCTGCATTTCCCTTCGCATTGGTTGTAGTTGTCATTGCACCATGTTGCGAGATACGACCATTTATGCTTTCCATGACAGGGGACACAGCCGAACTTTGACCAGCTCCAGCACATACTGAAAGAAGTCGTTGCCACGGTCTGCGAATCATTCCCATCAATACAGCAGGAGACTTCCCAATCCTCACAGCCCATGGCACAGGCCGAATTCACGGATATGCAGCCAATCAGGAGAAAGAAGACCAGCATCCCCAGGATATAGCCCGTTTTTTTCATGCTTCATCCTCCCTGTTTCAGATCATTTGCATGTCTTATGGCCATGCTTGTCATAACAGAGCATGACACATTTTGAATCCGGATCGGCAACTGGCCAGCAAGCATCACATTTCCCTTCGCACTGGGGGTAGTTGTCATTACACCACTCGGCTAAATACCCCCATTTCCCGCCTCCGTGACACGGCACACATTCAAATGAACTCCAGCTCCAGCACATGCTGAATTTTGTTTTGTCCACCGCATCCTTTTTGCCTTCCATGCAACATGAATATTCTTGCTTCTCACAGTAGTCGAAAGCACCGGCAGAATTTACAAACACAACTGCAGTCAGAAACAAAAAAAACGCCATAGCCACCATGCAGCCCGTTTTTTTCATGGCTCACCCTCCCTCTGTATTCCCTCATCTTATCGGGCCATGGAAAACTCCCGCTTCGACAGAACCAGTACCGTGTGGGCAACATACGCTCCGCCCACATTGTCATAACCAACCCTGACAAGCGGATGTCCCACTATGCCGCCGACGTCCTTTGCCCCCAGAAATTGCGCCTTCGAGACATCAAAGGTGATCTCTTTCCCCTCGGCACTGAACTCCCGGAACGGCATGTCGTCTTTCAGCAGGTAATTTTCCTTGTCCGCCACGGCCTTGATCGTGATCGTCTTCTTCTCCGCATCCGCCTTCACCACCGTGCCCAGAAAACTGTAAATCACGGTCCTCTTGTTTTCGGATGCCTTATCCTTCGCCTCACCGGCAAAAGCCTGACCGGCTAAAAACGCACATGCGATGACCAATGCAATGCATACCCGCGACAGCTCTCTCATCAATCTCTCCTCCTTGAAATGAATGTTGATCCTGATCTCCCTCCTCCAGAGGCAGCTGCATCCGCGCGGACACAACACATCCCCTTGATGGAGTTAAACTCAGTGAGAATGCCAATGGCCGTTGCTGTCCACGCAGCTGAATTTGCCTTTGATGCTCGAAGCCAGGGGTGTCCAGTATGGAGTCTCGTCCTCAATACACCCCTGGCATCTCGCCTGACACCCGCTGTAGTTGTCGTTGCACCAGTCGGCAAGCCAGTTCCACTTCCCCCCTCCGTGACACGGCACGCATCCAACTCTTTTCCAGCTCCAGCACATGGTGAAGGAAGTCTTCGCCAGGGTCTGCGACTTGTCTCCATCAATACAGCAGGAGACTTCCCAATCCGGACACCCGAAAGCACAGGCCAAGTTTACGGATACGCCCGCACTCAGGAGCAACATGACCGCCAGGCTGATGATTCGGATCGGTGTCTTCATTTTCCAGGCTCTAGTAAATGCACAGCTTGTCATTGACCGTGTTCCAGCAGGCCGTTCCATTCACACAGGAGTCGATTGGATTGCGAAAACACGCCCAGCATCTTTCTTTGCATTGATCTTTATAGTTTTTGTCGCACCACTTTGCGGCGTAACTCCACTCCTTTTCTCCGCCGCACGGCATGCATCCCAAATGTTTCCAGCTCCAGCACCTGCTGAATTTCGTCTTTGCGACGCTCTTCGATTTATCGGCGTTGATCCAGCAGGACACCTCCTGATCGGAACAGCTGACGGCAAAGGCAGAGTTTACTGAAATGCCCGCAATCAGGAAAAACATAACCGCCAATGCGATTACCAGGGTCGTTCGTTTCATGATTCTTCCTCCTTTCCCGGTTTCACCGGCATAACATCCCTCAGGTACAATGGGGGCCGATCTTTCCGGAGATCGACCAATCAAAGATACGCAAACCAGATTTTCCGTTTGCAATTGCAGGGTAGATGAATCCCGTTGAATGACAATGCTTGATAATCTTGTAAGCGGTATAGGGGATTGGCAGCATTACATAGTGACATGGACAGAGTGTCGCATCGTGACGGTTCCGTCGTTCAATTCGCAGTCTCACTCAGTCGCAGGAAGATACAGCGCTCGGAACGACAAGCGACGCCTTGCATTGACAGGGAATTCGGATTTCTCTATAAATATGGCACTTCTTGCTATCAATATGGCAAACGGTATATTTGAGGTGCATCCACATAGCCCGGAGTGCATATCAGATCGCCTTCTCAAAATAGATCATGGGGCGTCGGGTAACCGTTACCAGGGACCGTTGTGCATCCCCAAGGATAACCGATGCTCCGGGAAGACAGATGAAGATCCTGCCGGCACATGGCTCCCTGACCCGGCGGATTGAACTGCCCAGCCTGTGGCAATGATCGATCGCCGGCACATTCCGCCGCTGGCAGGACAGCGAACAGCTACAGGCCGTTCGGCCCCGGCCCGTCAAAAAGGAGGAAACGACATGGCCCTCATGACCCCCGAGCAGTATGAAGAAAGCCTGCGCCGGATGAACCTGAAGGTCTGGCTGATGGGCGAGAAGGTGGAAACCCCCGTGGATCACCCGATCATCCGGCCCTCCATGAATTCCGTGAAGATGACCTACACCCTGGCACAGGACCCGGCCCACGAAGACCTGATGACCGCCGTCTCCCACCTGTCGGGGGAGCGGATCAACCGGTTCTGCCACCTCCACCGGAGCACCGACGACCTTGTGAGAAAGGTCAAGATGCAGCGCCTGTTGGGCCAGAAGACCGGGGCATGCTTCCAGCGCTGCGTCGGCATGGACGCCATCAACGCCGTGGACAGCGTCACCTTCGAGATGGACCGGAAGCTCGGCACGTCCTACTACCCGCGCTTCCTGAAATTCCTGCAGAGGATGCAGGAGGAGGACTGGACGGTTGACGGCGCCATGACGGACCCCAAGGGCGACCGGGGGCTTCCGCCCTCGAAGCAGGCCGATCCGGACCTCTTCACGCGCGTGGTGGAGCGGAGGAAGGACGGCATCGTCGTCCGGGGCGCCAAGGCCCACCAGACGGGAGCGATCAACTCCCACTGGATCCTGGTGATGCCCACCATGACCATGACGAAGGAGGACGCCGACTACGCCCTGTCCTTCGTGGCCCCCGCCGACGCTGAGGGGATCTTCTACATCTATGGGCGCCAGTCCTGCGACACGCGGAAACTCGAAGGCGGCGAGATCGACGTGGGCAACCTCCTGTACGGAGGACACGAGGCCCTGATGGTTTTCGACGATCTGTTCGTCCCCTGGGAGAACGTCTTCATGTGCGGCGAGTATGAGTTCAGCGGCGCCCTGGTGGAGCGATTCGCCGGCTACCATCGCCAGAGCTATGGCGGCTGCAAGGTGGGCGTCGGAGACGTCCTGATCGGCGCGGCGGCCCTGGCGGCGGACTTCAACGGTGCGGCGAAGGCTTCCCACGTGAAGGACAAGCTCATCGAGATGATCCACCTCAACGAGACGCTCTATGCCTGCGGGATCGCCTGCTCGGCGGAGGGGCATCCTACCGCATCCGGGAACTACCTGATCGACCTTCTCCTGGCGAACGTCTGCAAGCAGAACGTAACGCGCTTCCCCTACGAGATCGCCCGGCTTGCCGAAGACATCGCAGGAGGGCTGATGGTCACCATGGCCTCGGAGCGGGACCTGAAGCACCCCGAGATCGGCCCGGTCGTGGAGAAGTACTTCAAGGGGATCGCCTCGGTGCGGACGGAGTCGCGCTGCCGGATCCTGCGCCTCATCGAGAACATCACCCTCGGCACGGCGGCGGTGGGCTACCGTACGGAATCCATGCACGGCGCCGGATCGCCCCAGGCGCAGCGGATCATGATCTCCCGGCAGGGCAACCTGGACTACAAGAAGAAGCTGGCCCGGGAAATCGCCAGGATAAAATAGATTCGATTGGCGTCCGATCAAACGGCGACGAATGCGGGAAGCAAAAGGTTCATGACCGCGGACAGCGCAACGGTCAAAGGGGATATGGCCACCGGGAACGGGATGTCGGCCCTTGTCGTCGAGGGGGGCGCCCTGCGCGGCGTCTTCTCCACGGGTCTCCTGGACGGATTTCTGGAAGCGGACTTCAATCCTTTCGACCTCTATATCGGCGTCTCGGCGGGCGCCTCCAACCTCGCGGCCTACCTGGCCGGCATGAAAGGCCGCAACGGCCGCATCTACCGGGACTACTCGCTCCGGCCGGAGTTCATCGACTTCGGCCGATTCCTCCGCGGCGGCCACCTGCTGGATCTGGACTGGCTCTGGGAGATCACCATCCGGGAAATCCGACTCGACCTGGCGACCATCTACGCCCGGCAAAAGCCTTTCGTCGTGGTCCTGACGGACGTCCTGACGGGACAGGCCGTTTACCGGCAGACGGCGGCAGAGGACCTGGAGCACACGCTCAAGGCCTCCAGCGCCATTCCTCTCCTTTACAGACGTTACCCGGAAGTGGACGGACGCCCCTCCACGGACGGCGGCATCGCTGATGCCATTCCGGTCGGCGAAGCGATCCGGCGTGGGGCCCGCCGCGTCATGGTCATCCGCTCGCGTCCCCGGGATTACGTCAAGCGTCGGGGGCTCTCCGACAGACTGCTCGTCCGCCACACACGGGACTGCCCTCTGCTTGGGGACGCGATGAATCTACGCGCGGCGCGCTACAATGAATCGGTGGCCCTGATCCGGAAGCCGCCGGCCGGCGTGGACATCATCGAGATCTGCCCGCCCGCGGACTTTCGCGTTTCCCGGCTGAGCCGGAACCGCCGGATTCTCGATGAGGGCTACGAACAGGGACGCAGGCTGGCAACCGAGGCCATCCGGCATTGGGAGGGGTGATGAGCCGAAGCGTCGGACTGAAATACTGCGGCGGCTGCAATCCGCAGATCGACCGGACGGCCCTGGCGGCGGAAATCGGATCGCTCCTGTCACCGGGCAGCCGCCTGGAGACGCTGCGCCCTTCCCATGCCGGCAGGATCGCGGTCCTGATCTGTGGATGCCCGGCGGCCTGTGCGGACCGCCCGGAAGTACGGGGCATGGCCCGGCGCTGGATCCGGGTGGGAGGCGCCACGATCGACTGCGAATCCGTGCCACCGGAGGGTCTGGCCGCGCGGGTCGCGGAAAAAATCAGACGGATCGAGGCGGAGGAAGAACCGCCTCCGGAGACCGCCGGGGGGTCCTGATTCCGGCCGGACCCCGGCCGCACAAGCCTCGGGGAATCGAATCCCGACACTCCCGTTCCCTCCATTGACATCCGCTTCCCGCTGGATTACTGTCCGTTCAGCGCAGGCACGGCCGAGGCCGTGCCTGAGTGCCGCAATCCCCTCAAGGAGTCGATATCGTGTCCGGATTTTCCGACCACGTCCTGAGCGTCATGAAGTCCGTCATCGAGTCCGTCTCCGACGGCATTTACATCGCCGATCTCAACGGCTACTACCTGATGGCCAACGGGGCCTTCGAACGCATCAGCGGCATCAACCGCAAGGAGCTGGCGGGACAGCATACGAATTTCGCCATTGAAAAAAACTGGGTTCCCCGGGCCGTGAACCTGGAGGTCCTCAAGGATCACAAGAGCCGCAGCCGCCTGGTCCGCTATCCAAGCGGGCGCGATCTGCTGGTGACGGCGGCCATCGTCTGGGACAGGGACGGACATCCCCTGGCGGTCATCAGCTCCCTGCGGGACGTGACGGAGCTGAACACCATCAGCCGTGAGCTGAAAAAATCGCAGGTCCTGATCGAACAGTTCAAGAAGCGGATCGACTACCTAGAGGAACAGCTCGGGAATACAAACAAGTTCTTCGTCGCCCGGAGCACCGAGTTCCGGCATATCCTCGCGGTGGCCAAGAAGGTTGCCTCGTCGGACGCAACGATTCTCATCACCGGTGACTCGGGGGTCGGCAAAGACGTCCTGGCCCAGTTCATCCACTATCACAGTTCCCGCCACCGCCTGGGCTCCTTCGTCAAGGTAGACTGCGCCGCCCTGCCACCGACGCTCCTCGAATCGGAGCTCTTCGGCTACGAGAAGGGGGCCTTCACGGACGCCCGGAGCCAGGGCAAGCAGGGGCTTTTCGAACTGGCCCATGGCGGTACCCTGTTTCTCGACGAGATCGGCGAGTTCCCGCTGGAACTGCAGCCCAAGCTCCTCAACGTGCTGCAGGACCGGTCCATCAAGCGCCTCGGGGGCCTGGCCAGCCTCCCCATTGACGTGCGCATCATCGCCGCCACGAACATGGACCTGGAACGGATGGTCAAGGAAAGAAAATTCCGGAAAGATCTCTATTACCGCCTGAACGTGATCCCCATGCACGTCAGCCCGCTCCGGGATCGGCGGGAGGATGTTCTGCCCCTGATCAAGCACTTCATGAAGATCTACAACCAGCGTTACCAGACGGACAAGGCGCTGTCCATCGACGCCCTCAACGCCCTGATCCAGCACGAATGGCCAGGAAACGTTCGGGAGGTCCGGAACACCGTTGAGCGGATCGTCGTCACCAGCGAAGGGGATGTGATCACCATGGAAGACCTGCCCCGGGAGATCCGGGCGGCTTACGGGGGCCCCTACCAGCAGCGTTTGGACAGCCCCTTGCAGGGCGGGCAGACGGGTCCTCTGCGTAAACAGGTGGAGGAATTCGAGCGAATCCTCATCCGGAGAACCATCCGGAAATTCGGGAACTTGAACGATGCGGCGAAGGAACTGCAGATCGACCTGTCCACCCTGACCCGCAAGAACAGGAAATACGGCCTCACGGGAACAGTCAAGGCAACAGGCTGAACAGGGCGGCCTGTCGGCTCCGTATCCCCTGTTGCTGCAGGCGGCTCCGTTCTCCCGTTGTCTGCCTCCCCGGTCTCTACCAGAGGGAATACCCGCCATCGATGAAGACGGTATCCCCCGTGATGTAGTTCGACGCCTCCGAGGCCAGGAACACGGCCACACCGACCATTTCCTCGGGCTCCCCGAACCGTCCGAAGGGGATTCTCTGGATGAGGAATTTCCGGTTTTCGCCTTCCTGCTGATCTTTCGTCATCTCCGTCAGAAACCAGCCGGGGGCGATGCAGTTGACGTGAATGTTGAAAGGCGCCCACTCGAGAGCCAGGGTCTTGGTCATGTGCATGATCGCGGCCTTCGATGCCCCATAGTGCATGGAGCGGGGGAGCGCCCCCTTCCCCAGGACCGAGCTGATGTTGATCACCTTTCCGGACCGCTGCCGGATCATCACCTTTCCCACGGCGCGGGCAGTGAGGAAGATCGATTTCACGTTGGTGTCCATCATGGTGTTCCACTCGTCCACTGTCAGGGCGACGACCTTCCTGGAGCCCCCGATTCCGGCATTGTTGACGAGGATGTCGATGCGGCCGTACTTCTCCGCCACCAGGGCGACCATCCTCTCGATGTCCTCCTCACTCCTCACATCCGCAGGAACAGCGATCGCCTCTCCCCCGTTCAGGATGATCTCGGCGGCAGTCTCCTCGATGAGGTTCTTCGTCCGGCTTACCACGACGATCGTGGCTCCCGCTTCCGCCAGACCGATCGCCACGGCTCGGCCCAATCCCTTGCTCCCGCCGGTTACAACGGCAATACGTCCCGACAGTCTGAACTGATCCATGATGCCCATTGCTGTTTCCTCGCGCAGTGCCGGAACGTGCCGGCACTCTTCAAATCTGAAGCTCGAATGTCTGCTCCGGCACGGTCTTGCCCCAGTGGGCGTCTTCCCGTTCCTCCAGAAGGTGAAAGCCCTCCCGCTCATAAAGACAGCGGGCCGCATCGAGCCCGGCAAAGGTCGTCAAATATACACACCGGAAGCGGGCATGCCGGCAGAACGCGACGGCTTCCCGTATCAGGGCTTTCCCGATTCCCCGCCCCTGATGCTCCTGCGCGACGATCAGCCAGCGCAGTCTGGCCCCGAGGGTATCGGCGTCCCGGCCGGCGATTGCGACGGCCCCTATGATCCGGTCCTCCACCATGGCAACCCAGAGGCCGTCCCGGGCCGGATCGAAGCGCTCCAGGAACGCGGCCATCTCCGTCGCCACCTTGGCTTCAAAAAAGAGATCGAACCCCCAGTGACGGTGGTAATACCGTCCATGCAGATCCGTCACCCGGCCGAGGAGACCGGGCATGTATTCAGAAACCTGAATGACATTCCAATGGCTCACAGGTTCTTCTCCACTCTCGATCCCAGGCATGGACCGATCATTCCCTGTCCCCGGATTCCGGCCGCCGCCGGCACAATGCAAATCAGCCTCCGGCCGTTCATTTGTAGCGGAAACAAACCGTTTCCGCAACCCGCGACAGCCCCCGCGCCGCGGACAAAGCAAAGGGGAAGAACCGGGTGGTCCTTCCCCTTCAGATTCATTCCCGGAACAGCCTGAAGGCCTTCTCCGGACACCTTTTTCGGGCTCTTAAAGCATCTCCACCGCCGTGGCGAGGGACACACCGCCGCCACCGCAAAGGGTCGCCATTCCGAGGGTCTTGCCCCGCTTCTTCATGGCATGGATCAGCGACACGATGAGCCGGCAGCCCGTGGCGCCGACCGGATGCCCCAGGCCGCAGCCGGACCCGTTGACGTTCGTGATTTCCCGGTTCAGCCCCAGTTCTCGCTCACAGCCCAGGTACTGGGCGGCGAAGGCCTCGTTCAGCTCGATGAGCTCGAAATCGGACAGCTTGATGCCCGACCGGGCCATCAGGTCATTCACCGCCGGAACGGGACTGAGTCCCATGACGGAGGGGTGGCAGCCGCCGCGACCCACGGCCTTGATCTTTGCAATGGGCTTCAGGCCGAGTTCCTTCGCCTTCTCGGCGGACATGATGACCACGGCGGCAGCGCCGTCGTTGATGCCCGAGGCATTCCCCGCCGTGACCAGACCGATCTTCGGAACGAAGGCTGCCGGCAGCTTCGCCAGGTCCTCCATGGTGAGGCCCGGACGGAAGTGCTCGTCCTTGTCGAAGATTTTTGGCGGTTTGCCCTTCTTGGTCGGAACTTCGATGGGGACGATCTCCTCCCTGAAGTCGCCCTCGACGGTGGCCCGCTCCGTGTTGTTGTGGCTCCGCAGGGCCACCTCGTCGATCTCCTGACGGGTCAGGTTGTGCTTCTGGGCGATCAGTTCCGCCGTGACGCCCATGATGTAGGGCTTCCCCCGGAACTTGTCGATGATCGGTCCGTCCTTGATGGGCCCCAGCTCCGGGCCGGGCAGGATGTGCGACCCCGCGTGGAGGCCGTGGACCAGGGCGTCCATGAAGATCTGATCCTGGAACCGGCAGCCCCAGCGGGCCGCCGGCACGATGTAGGGAACTCCCGACATGTGCTCCATGCCACCGGCCAGAACGATGTCCACCATCCCCGCCTGGATCATGGCCATACCGGAAACGACCGCCTCCATGCCGGAGATGCACACCCGGTTCATCGTGCAGGCCGTGACCGTCTCCGGGATCCCAGCAATCAGGGCTGCGACGCGGGACACGTTCATCGCCTCCGCCGGCTCCATGCAGCATCCGAACCGCACGTCCCCGATGGTGGCCGGGTCGATCCCCGCCCGCTTGATGGCCTCCTTCATGACGACAGCGCCGATGTAGGGCAGCTGCATGTCCCGGAGCGATCCGCCGAACTCGCCGATGGCCGTCCGGCACGCCGATACAATAACTACATCTTTCATCTCTCGCATTCCTCCCTTTTCGCGATTGCCCGCATCTCTTCCTGAACCCTCTTCCCTGATGAAAGGGCGGAGAGAAACGGTGCGTCCCCATTCGACGGCCGGTTCTCTCCACCTCATTCAACGATGGAGTGAAAAGGAATAATACGTCCCTGTTGCGGGAACCGGCCCGTCCTATCTCGTCTGGAGATACCGACCGATGGTCATGATCTCCGCTTCCTTCGTCCCCTCGTACAGCTCCAGGATCTTCGCGTCCCGGTACCACTTCTGTACCGAGTACTCGTCGATGTACCCGTAGCCTCCGTGGAGCTCCACTGCCGCATTGGCGCAGAACACCGCCGTCTGCCCGCTGTAGAACTTCGCCATCGCTGCCAGCGTGTAGTCCGGCTTGCCCTGGTCGATCAGCCACGCCGACTTGTACACCAATCCGCGCAACGCCTCAATCTGAATCACCATCTCCGTCAGCTTCTTCTGCGAAAGCTGGTAGTTCCCGATCGGCTGCCCGAACGCCGTCCGCTCTTTCACGTATTTCACCGACGTCTCCAGGCACGCCTCCGAAAGCCCGAGACCCTGAGCCGAAACCATGACGCGGGTCGTGTCGAAGAAGTGCATCAGCTGGATGAATCCTTTGCCTTCCTTCCCGATCAGGTTCGCCTGCGGAACACGGACGTCCTCCAGCGCGATCTCCGCCGTGTCGCTCGCACGAATCCCCAGCTTCCCCTTGATCTTGTTCCGGGTGATCCCCGGGGTGTCCATCGGGACGATGATCAGGCTGAAGCTGTTGTGCTTCTTTTCATCGGGGTTCGTGATGCACGCCGTTACCATGAAGTCCGCCACCGAACCATTTGTGATAAACATCTTGTTCCCGTTGATCACGTAGTCCGACCCGTCCTTCACGGCCCGCGTCTTGTATCCCGACGCGTCCGTCCCCGCGTTCGGCTCGGTATAGCCACCGGAACTCACCCAATCGCCCGCGCACACCGGCGGCAGGTACTTCTTCTTCAGCTCCTCGCTGCCGTACTGGAAGATCGACTCGCAGCCAAAGCACGCCGCTACCACGTTCAAGCCGATCCCCATGTCCACCTTCGACAGCTCTTCCGTGATGATCGCGTTCCCCAGGCTTCCCGCATTCGCCCCGCCATACTCCTCCGGGATCCAGGCCCCCACCAGGCCGTTCTCCGCCGCCTTCTTCCGGATCTCCGGCGTGTACTTCTCGTGCTCGTCGCACTCCTTCGAAATCGGCGTGAACTCCGCCACCGCGAACTTGTACGCCATCTCCTTCAACATCTTCAATTCTTCGGAAAGCTCGTAATCCATCGCAAACCTCCTTCTTCAATTGGAAGGCCCGGCAGGGCCTTCATCCACCGATGGTGGAGTGTCGACCTGATCTTACCGCCGAAACGGCCGCCTCCGCCTGAACCGGGCAGACGGATTTTATCCAACAGCAGTTCAGGGAAGGGGGACAGATTAAGATCTTTTCCCCTTCCCCAACAGTCTGCCATTAAACTCCCTGAGGGCCGTTCAAAAAGGCCCGGATGCGAGGCCCCCGAAGTCCCGAGCTGCGAGGCGTACTTTTTCGTCCGTCGAGCGGCGAGGGACAAGGGAAACGAAGCAGACGGGTTTTTTTCAACGGCCCGCCTATCAGAATCCGCCCAGCGCCCACTGCTTATTAAGCCAGTGCATTTTTTGCGCCTCCTCCAGGAGCTCATCCCGGAAATCCGGATGGGCAAGCTTCACGATCGCCAGGACCCGCTCCGGAATGGAGAGTCCCTTGAGATACGCCACGCCTTGCTCCGTCACCAGGTAGGAAACATCCGTCCGCGGCACCGTTACGATCTCTCCCGGAGGCAGGGTGGGATTGATCTTGGACTGCAGTTTTCCGTTCTTGTCCTTGTACGTGGAATGGAACGCCAGGATGGACTTGCTCCCCTGGTAGCCGATCGGCGGCAGACCCTTTGTCGAGCAGTAGTAGGCTCCCCGGACGAAGGCAAGCTGACCGCCCGTTCCGGAATACTCGTTAAAACCGATGGACTCGGAACTGACCTGTCCCTGGAGGTCCACGCCCAGGACTGCGTTGATGGAGATCAGATCCTTGTTCAGGGCGATCACATTGGGGTCGTTCGTGAAATCGACCGGGTACATGGCCAGGGCCGGGTTATGGTCGATCCAGTCATAGAGCTTGCGACTTCCGATGGAAAAGGCCCAGACGATCTTCTCCGGCAGGAAGGTCTTCTTGCGGCCGGTGATGAGGCCGGCCTCATGAAGCTCCATGATGGCCTCCGTCACCATTTCCGTGTGGATCCCGATGTCCCGGGCGCCGCTGTCCGCCAGGAGGCGGAGCACCGTGTCGGGAAGACCGCCGATTCCGATCTGGAGACAGGGTCCGTCCTTGGGGATCAATTCGGCGATGTGCGCGGCAATGGCCCGGTCGGTATCCGAAGCCGGCGCGGAAGGAATGGTGATCAGCTTGTCCGTCTTGTTTTCGATGACGCTGTCCACTTGTGAAATATGGATGCACTCGTCATAGCCCCCGTAGCACCAGGGCATGTCTTCCACCACTTCCACGACCCGGATCTTCGCCTTCTCGAAGACGGCCTTCTTAAAATTGTTCAGAGGTCCGAAGTTGAAATAGCCGTGCTTGTCCATGGGGGTCACCGCCTGAACCGCCAGGTCCACCTCGATGTCCTCCCGGTAGATCCGGGCGCTCTCCCCGAAATTATAGGGAATGTGAGTTCCCCTGTTCTCGGCGATGTAGCGGCGGGTATGCCCCAGGATGTGCCAGTTGGCCGTCCAGAAGCTCTTCCCCTCCGGATCCTTTTCCATGATCTCCAGGGGGGTCAGGTGGCCCAGCATGCGCACCTTGACGCCCTTTACTTCCCCCGCCCGCGCGGCCAGGGCCCTGTCGAAGGCCCGGGGCATCTGGACCGTCCCATAGTCCACCCACATGCCGTCCTTGACCAAAGCCGCAGCCTGTTCCGGGGTCACCAGTTTGTTACCGTACTTGGACATCGCGAAACCTCCCTCCTGTTACTTACCCCCGCGTGCCATCCCGGCCGAACGGAGGCAGCGCTTCGCTCAGTTGCAAGAGACGAGCCACTTGAGAGAGGATAAAAATACCTGCCATATTCGGGACCATAACCAATAAGAAAAAATCCGGAAGGCGATTCCGCCCTGTGCAGATCAGCCCATTTCGGCAATTATGCATACCGGCGGTGCGACTTTATCCCGCCACGTCACCCAGAATCTCCCGGGCAATAATCATGCGCTGGATCTCCGACGTGCCGCCGCCGATACTCTGAAGCTTGGCATCCCGCATCATCCGCTCCACGGGAAACTCCTTGATGTACCCGTAGCCGCCAAGGATCTGGACGGCCTCCGTGGTGATCCGCATGGCAGCTTCGGAGGTGTAGAGCTTCGCATAGGCGGCCGTCAGGTTCATCTCCCGGTGCTTTCCCTGATCCGCCAGGAGGGCTCCCTTGTAAGTAATGAGACGTCCGAGCTCGATCTCCATGGCCATGTCGGCCAGTTTGGCCTGAATGAGCTGGAAGGCGGCAATGGGCTTCCCGAACTGGACCCTCTCCCTTGCGTACTTGAGCGCCACCTCGTAAGCCCCCCGGGCGAGCCCCAGCGACATGGCCCCCAAGCAGACCCGCTCCGTGTTCAGTCCGCTCATCAGGACCAGGAATCCCTTGTTCTCCTTCCCCAGCAGGTTCTCCTTGGGCACCCGGCAATCCTCGAAAATCAGCTCTCCCGTCGGGGAGCCGCGCCACCCCATCTTCTCGAATTTCTTCCCCCGGGAGAAGCCGGGGAATTCCTTCTCGATGATGAAGGCCGATACGCCGTGGGCCTTCTTTTCCGGGGCCGTTTTGGCGTAGACGACGAAGACGTCCCCCACGGGGCCGTTGGAGATGAAGATCTTGGAGCCGTTGAAGAGGTAGTGGTCGCCTTTGTCCTCCGCCCGGAGTTTCATGGACATGACGTCCGACCCGGAGGAGGGTTCCGTCATGGCCAATCCACCGATTTTTTCGCCCCGGCAGAGCGGTGGAAGATGTTTCGCGAGCTGTGCCTCCGTCGCGTTCCGGCGGATGTTGTCCAGGCACAGGCAGGCGTGGGTCCCCCAGGAAGCGGCGGTGGAAAGGCACACCGCGGAAAGTTCTTCCGTGATGATGCACAGTTCCGTATATCCCGCCCCGGCACCGCCGTATTCGGCCGGCGCGGTCAGGCCCGCCAGTCCCATGGCGGCAAGCTTCCGGAAGCTTTCCGTGGGAAAGCGCTCCTGTTCGTCGATTTCATAGGCCAGGGGCGCTACTTCCTTCTCGGCAAAGCTGCGCATCGTCTCCCGCAGCATCTTCTGCTCATCGGTGAAAGGGATCATGTCGGCACCTCCCGGGAGTAGTGAAGGGACATGCCCCTCGCGGCATGCCCCCTCGTCTGTCCAGTTACAGGAACTTCATGATTGCACCCTGGCAGCCTCGCTGCCGAACCGCAGGTTTTCCCGAAGCCCGCCCCGGACGGGGAAACACCGGGACGGGCAGGAAACCGGGTTTCGTTAGAACGTCTTCTTCTTGATGAGGCCCCGCTCACGGCCGGCCTTCTCCAGCTCCTCCCGGAATTTCGGGTGGGCGATGGCAATCAGCGCCTCGGCCCGCTCCGGCTCGGACCGGCCATAGAGGTCCGCAACGCCCCATTCGGTCACGACGAAGCCCGCGTAATGCCTCGGTACCGTGACCCGCGATCCCCACGTGGTGTAGGGTACAATTCGCGAAACCGTATCGTTCAGGGTCGTCGACGGCACCAGGTTGATCGCCCGGCCGCCCTTGGACCAGAAGGAGCCGACAACGAAGTCCAACTGGCCGCCGGAGCCCGTCCTCATCAGGTTCCCTACGGATTCGGAAACGATCTGCCCCGTGAGGTCCACCTCGATCGACCCGTTGATGGCCACCATGTTCTCTTCCTGGGAAATGATGCCGATGTGGTTTGCGTAGATGGTGGGACGGAATTCCACCATGGGGTTGTTTCCCAGGAAGTCGTAGAGCTCTTTGTCGCCCATGGTGAAAACCAAGACGATCTTGCCGGGGTTCACTTTCTTGTACTTGCAGGTGACGACGCCCTTTTCCACGAGCTTGTGGGTCCCCGCCGGGGCCATTTCCGTGTGGACGCCCAGGTCCTTCAGCCCCGAGTGCTCCAGGAGCTTGCTGATGGCCGCCGGAACAGCCCCGATGCCGACCTGGATGCAGTCCCGGTCGCGGAGCAGGCCGACGACGTTTTCGGCCATTTTTCGTTCCTGCTCGTTCGCATCCGGCGTGGGAACGGCGATGATCGGGTTGGGGTTCTCCACGAAGGCCGTGAAGCGGCTGACGTGGAAGTTGCTCTGCCCATAGGTCCGGGGCATGTTCGGGTTGACCTCGGCGATGATCCAGTCACACTGGTCCATGATGTGCTCGGTGTAGAAGGTGTCGAGCCCGAGATTTACAAAGCCGTGCTCGTCCGGCGGGGTTACCTGGGTGATGATCCCCGTGCGGCGCGGGTATACCCGGTTCCGATGCGCGTTCTTGATGGCGATGTCGGAGCTCTGGGTAGGCCAGAAATTGGACCATTCGCTCTTGGCCAGCTCCTGCAGGTGCGGTGTGCTGTAGAAACCGCAGACCAGCTTGAAGGTATCGCGGTATTCGGGCTTGAAGATCTTGTAGGGCCTGAGGACGAGGGCAAAACAGTACTCCACATCTTTCAACTCGTCCTTGCGGTCCGCAATGGCGTCCATGATCGGCATTGCTGGTTGCCCCAAAAGCAGAGGCGTCCAAAAACGATCACCCGATTTGACGATCTTCGCCGCTTCCTGCGCTGACATCAGCCTGCTCGTGTAAACTTCCTTCCAACTCATGAATATCCCTCCTGTTGATTTTATTGCGCACGGCCCCGCCCGGCAGCGGGTGCTAGTACCCCGCTGAAGACGTTCCCGTTTGGCTCGCAAAGAAAAGAAAGACTGGCCGCGGCCGACTCCGGCCTCCGGCTCCCCCTGGAGAGACTTCTATCCGCATCCCCTGATCAACCCCGCCTGAACCGCGCCCGGGGAGAGGCGACACTCCCCTGCCCCGGGACGGATTCAAGGAGGGATGCGGCACCAACCCGAATTACAGCGGTTTGAAATACTTCAGGTTCATGATATGCGCCTTCTTGTCGTTGCTCCAGACCGCCTTCAGGCGCATTCCGTTCTTGACGATTTTTCTGGCCTTCTCGAAGTCCGCCAGATCGAAGCCGCCAAGGATATGCAGAAAGTCGACGTCCGTGCCGTCCAGGCGCATCAGCGCGCTGATGAACGGCGGTTCCGTCGGCATGCCGAAATAGCGATAGTTGACATAGCTCCACGCCGTCAGCGTGCCTGTCTGGGCTACCTCGACCCATTCGTCCGTATCGACAAAGCAGCGGGGACAGAAGCTCCGGGCCGGCACGAGGATCCGGTTGCACTTGGCGCACTTGGTTCCGAATATCTTCTTTTCCGCCATCCCCTCGAAGAACCGCGTCCAGACAGGACCATATGCGAGTTCGTAGGGAAGCCGGATTTCCGTCATCAACGTCTTATATTCCTTCGACATAGCATTATCCTCCGTCCGTATTCTTAAAGTTCGGATCCCACGATCATGATCCCGTTGAACTGGTCCACGCCGCCCATGGCATGGCTCAGGGCCGTCTTCGCCTTGGGGATCTGGTGTTCCCCCGCCTTACCCGTCACCTGGAGCACCGTCTCGGCAACCCGGATCAGGCCGGTGGCGCCGATGGGATTCGTGCAGAGCACTCCCCCGGAGGGATCGCAGGGCAACTGACCTTTCTTGTCGAAGGTCCCCTTCAGGACCATATCGGGAGCCCCGCCGGGCTCGCAGAAACCGAAGCACTCGTAGAAGAGCATCTCCTGGAAAGTGAAGGGGTTATAGACTTCCGCAACGTCCAGATCCTTGCGGGGATTCTTGATCCCTGCCTGATCATAGGCCTGTTTCGCGGCCTGGACGGCTCCCTGCCAGAGCCCCTTGTCGCTGTCGCCGAAGAAGTACTCCTCGCCCCGGTAACCGACGCCCTTGACCCAGGCCGTCTTGCGGCCGAATTTCTTCGCCTTGTTCCTGGAGACGAAGATCATGGCACAAGCCCCGTCCGAGGTGGGACAGACGTCGAGAAGCCGCACGGGATAGGTGATGACCCGGGCGTTCTTCACGTCGTCCATGGTCACCCGGATTTTCACGTGGGCATAGGGATTTTCGAAGGCCGCGTTGTGGTGCTCCACGGAGATGTGCGCCGCCGCGTCGCGGATTTTCTCTTCGGGAATCCCGTAGCGCTCCGCCCACATCTGGGACTGCATGGAAAACACACCCGGCGCTCCGGCAATGAAATACCGCTGGTAGAAGGGCTCCGCAACGGTTGTCATGGTGGCCTGGGCGTCCCCTTCGTTCATCTTCTCGTGACCGACCGCCAGCACGACGTCCGCCATGCCGGAGGCCACCCAGTAGTAGGCCGTGTGGGCGATGGAAACGCCCGTGGATCCACAGGTCTCCGTTTTCAGGATCGGTTTTCCGACCGCCTGCATGGCGTCGGCGAAGTAAAAATGCGTCAGGGCCACCCCTTCCATCATGGATGGCATCGTACCCGAGACCACCCCGTCGATGTCGGAAGGCTCCAGCCCGCTGTCCTCAAATGCGCGCAGCACCGCCTCGCGGACAAGCTCCGGATATGCCACATCCATGCGCCGGCCGTGCTTCGTCTGCCCGACTCCGATGATTCCTACTGGTCTTCCCATAACCCCTCCTCCTATACGCCAATGATGGCGACGGCATGGCACTGCCCGGCGAACCCATGGGTCCCATGGGCCAGGGCCGTCTTCACCTTCTTGTCCACCTGGTGCTCGCCCGCCTCGCCGCGGATCTGCAGAAATCCCTCCACGAGCCTCTGCAGCCCCCGGGACACATAGGGGTTGTTCGCAAGGACTCCGCCGGAGGGATTGACCGGCAGGGCGCCGCCGATTCCCGTGGTTCCCTTATCGAGCATCTTGCCAGCCTCACCGGGCCTGCAGAATCCGAGCTCCTCGCACCAGAGCAGTTCCTGGAACGCGTAGGGCTCGGTGATTTCCGCAACGTCGATCTCTTTCTTCGGGTCCTTGATGCCCGCCATCTTGTAGGCCTGGGCCGCGGCATTTTTCAGCTGGGTATCCAGAAGATTGCGGTCGCCGAGGAAATAGGTGTCCAGGGAGGATCCGTAGCCCTTGAACCAGACGGGCTTGTCCGTCAGCTTTTTCGCTTTCTTTTCCGAAGCCAGGAGCATTGCCACGAAGCCCTCCGACTTCGGTGCGATTTGGAGGTCCGTCAGCGGGGCAGCGGCGGGAGCGGAATTCAGAATGTCCGCCACGGAGTACTTTCCCCGGCGGTGAGCATAAGGATTGCGGAGGGCATTGCCGAGGTTCTTCACAGCCACTTTTGCGCACTGCTCTTTCGTAACTCCGTATTTCTCCATGTACGCCTGCATCTGGAAAGCCGCCGATGTCGTTTCCGTCAATCCGAGATCCCGGTGATAGAAGGGGTCGCCGAACATCAGCGTGCAGGTGTCGTTCTCCGGGTTCTCCGAACCCTTGCAAAGAGCCAGGAGCAGGCAGTTGTCATATTGGCCGGACATGATCCGCATGGCGCCGTACATGAAGGCAAACAGGGATTCACCGTCCTGGCGTGAGGCGTTCTTCAGGAAGGCCCCCGTCGTTTCCCAGTAATACGCGTTTGCGCAGGAGATTCCGCCGTGGAAAATGTCCGACGATGCCGACACGACCGTTCCCAGGTCGTCCCGGGTCATCCCGACCTTGTCCAGGCATTCCCGCGTCACCCGATAGGCCTGGTCATAGAAGTTGTCCTTCGATGCAGGCCCGGCACTCTGTGCCACGGATACAATCGCTACCTTTTTCGACATAGACTTCCTTCCTTTCCATCCGGGGGATGAATCCGGTCAACTCATCAGCAGTTCCCGGGCAATGATGAGCCTTCTCATTTCCGACGTGCCCGCACCCAGGGTGCCAAGCTTCGAATCCCGCCAGAAACGCTGGACCGGGTATTCGAGGCAGTACCCATAACCGCCGTGGACCTGGACCGCCTCGGTGCACACCTTGTCGGCAGCCTCGGCTGTGAACAGGATGGCCGCCGCCGCCAGCTTGTGGACCTCGGTGCCTTTGCCACCCCGCTCCGCCTGGCCGGCGAGGATGCAGGCCTTGTAGCACATCAGGCGGGACGCCTCGATGAGGGTGTACATGTCGGCCAGCTTCGCCTGGATCAGCTGGAACGAGGCAATGGGCTTGCCGAACTGGACCCTTTCCTTGGCGTACTTGAAGGCTTCCGCAAAGGCCCCCTCCGCAATGCCCAGGGCAAAGGTGGAGAGGAACGCCCGCTCCACGTCGAGGCCCCGCATCATGACGGCGATCCCGCCGTTCTCGACGCCCAGGACGTTCTCCGCGGGGATGCGGCAATCTTCCAGCAGCAGTTCCCCCGTCCGGGAACCCCGGTTGCCCACCTTGTGCAGGGCGCGGGACACGGAAAAGCCGGGCAGGGTCGTGTCCAGAATGAAGGCCGTGATGCCTTTCGGACCGGCTGCCTTGTCCGTCTTGGTGTAAAGGATTACGGTCCGGGCATCCGGTCCGTTGGTAATGAACGTTTTGCTTCCGTTGACGATATAGAAGTCTCCATCGCGCCGGGCCGTCGTCTGGATGCTGACCGCGTCGGATCCGGCATTGGGCTCCGTAAGTCCCAGGGCTCCCACATGCTCTCCGGTGCAGAGAGGGGGCAGGTATTTCTTCCGCTGGGCCTCGTTTCCGTTGTGATACAGGTTGTGCATGCAGAGGTTGGCATGGGCTCCGTAGGAAAGAGACACGGCGGGGATAACCCGTGCCAGCTCTTCAACGACCAGGGCGCCCGCCAGAACGTCCGATCCGGCGCCGCCGTATTCAGGGGGGATGGTAATACCCAGAACACCCAAGTCCCCAAGCTTCTTCCACATGCCCTCGGGCCACTTGTCTTCCAGATCCGTTTCTTCCGCGATGGGCTTCAGCTCCTTGGCAGCAAACTGGGCCACGCTCTCCCTGAGCATCCGATGCTCGTCTTTCAACTCGAAATCCATCGATACCTCCTTTTTCCCGGTCCTCCTGGTCGCGAGGGCATCGGGTCTTCTTTTATTAATTGCACAAAAGGTGCCATGGATTTTTCGCTATAATCATTTGCCATATCAGCATATTACGTTACAATGGATGAATATCGGGAACACCCGGGAAGTCGCTATTCGGTCAGATGTTCGCATGTGGACACAATGGTTGACAGTTCAGAGACCTTCCGCTACCATGCCGCCGGCTTCGGGTACCCGCCGTATGAAACCCACGCCCGGGATCAGCGCGTCCCCTTTCGAACTGGAGAACCGGCCATGTCTCGCAACGACCCGTTGTTACAGAAGATGACGGATGAGCAGCAGGATCTGCTCTTCCGGTTTCTGCCGTTCACCGATGCCTTCTCGATTGACTGGTTTTCGGGACTGGCCGATATGCCGCCCTCGAAACTCCTGTCCACCATTCGGTTGCTCGAGGGGCAGCAATGGATCGCCGAGCGCGACGGTCAACCGGGAGTTTATGGATGGACCCGGAAGTTCCCCAGGGAAGAACTGACATCCCGCGTGACTCCTTCCCTCTGGAACCGGTATTGCCGCTCCGCCGCCGACATGCTCCGCCGGAACCTGCCAGGGACCGCCGAGAGCCTCCTTCGGACAGCCAGGCTGTGCGTCCAGGCAGGCCTCCGGGAAGACGACATAGAGGGCATCCTCCTGGCGGCGCTGCACGAAGAAGAAAACCACAAGATCTCCTCGGCCGTGGAACTCTACGACTGCCTTCTCGAATATATCGAGTCTGCCGCCCGGGAGGCGGAGGGCGGCCTGCCCCCGGAGTTGAGCCGAATCCTCGTCCAGACCATCGAACGGAGGGCTTCCCTGTCCCTGTTCCATCCCAATCTGAAGAAAGTCAATACGTTCCTGTCAACGGCGATGGACGCGGCCATGAAGCTCGGCGATCTCCGGGCCCTCGCCTCCCTGCATCTCCTGATCGGTCAGAACTTCTGGATGGCGTTCCAGCACGAGCGGGCGGTCGAGCATTTCGACACCGGCTGGAGCATGATCGACAAGGGGGAAAAGGACGCCCTGTACCGCCGGGGACTTCAGCTTCAGGCCCTGTCGGCCTGGATCCGGGGCGACCTGAACGGGGCCGTGCAGGCCTACGAGGACTCCCTGGGAGAGCTGGACTCTGTGGCGGCGGACGACTTCTCCCAGCTCATCGCCCTCCACCTGGCCCTCTGCTATACCCAGGTGGGCATGCCCCAGCGGGGGCTCGGCATCACGGAGGCCATCCACCAGCAGGCGAAACGGGCCGAAAACGGACCTCTCCTGTCCGTGGCGCTGGCGACGACGGGAATCATTTTCCTGGAGATCCGCCAGCTCAAGAACAGCCGGATCTACTTTGACATGGCCCTCGAGGTGTCCCGCCGTGAGGGCATCCCCATGGCGGAGGTCATGGCAGGCATCGGACTGTCGAACATTGCCTGTTTCGAGGGCGACCTGGATACGGCGGCGGAGCAGTTCAAGACCCTCTGGAAACTCCGCAAGTCAAGCTGGTACCACACCCTCAACAGCCCCCACGTCTTCGAGGCGGGCTACGTGCTGCATCGCAAGGGACGCTCGCCGGTGGAACTGGAGCCGGTCTTCAATTTTCTCTATTCCCTGGGAAAGGACCACGTGAACCCTTTCCTGTACAGCATCATCCGGCACCGCCAGATTCTCCTGATCGAACGGGGAACGGCCCCGGTTGAGAAAATCAGCGAACTGCTGGAAATCGAGAAGTCCCTCGGAGAGCTGGGAGCCGTCCTCGAACTGGCCAAGCTGCGCATCACCCTCACGAGGCTGTTCCTGCAGACGAACAACTGGAGAATGGCCGAGACTTACGCCTTCAAGGCCTGGGAAGTGTCGAAATCGGTCGCCAGGGACGTCTTTCCCCGGGATATCTTCCCGCTTCTCCCCCAGGAGGACATCAGTGAAAAGGACCGCCTGTTCGATCTGGTTGTCGAGATGGGGGAGGCCCTGACAAACCAGAAGAACATCGAACAGCTCCTCACCAACGTCATCACGGCTCTCACCCGTCTTACCGGCGCGGAGCGGGCGGCCATTTTCATCCGGGGCAAGGATCCCCGGGATCTCGAAATGGTGGCCTCCCGAAACCTGTCGCAGGAGACCCTCCGGGACGAGCGGTTCGGCGATACGATCCAGCGGATCCGAATCGCCACGGAGGACCCCGGAGGCCACATCATGCAGTACGATGTGAGCGGACCCGACGCCATCGACTTCCGCCGGGTGATCATCACGCCGCTGACTCTCGGCAAGAACGTCATCGGCGCCCTCTATCAGGACAGCCGCTTTTTCTCCTTCGACATCAGCGCCGGGCGATTGAAGCTTCTCTCGGCCCTGGCCTCCCAGATCGCCGTTTCCATCGACCGCGCCCAGGCCTATGACGAGATCGCCCGACTGAACGACCGCCTCCTCCAGGAGAACGTGTATTATCGGGAGGAAACGGAGGAATTCCGGCCCTTCGGCGACATCATCGGAACCAGCGAGGTCATTGTCCGGATCCATCGACTCATTGCCAAGGTGGCCCCCACGGTCTCCACCGTTCTCATTCAAGGCGAGACCGGTGTAGGAAAAGAGCTGATCGCCCGGGCCATTCACCGGGAAAGCCCCCGGCAGAAGGGACCCTTCATCCGTGTCAACTGCGCCGCCCTGCCGGAGAGCCTCATCGACAGCGAGCTCTTCGGACACGAGAAAGGGGCCTTCACCGGGGCCATCAAGATGAAAGCCGGACGCTTCGAACTGGCCAACAACGGTACCATCTTTCTCGACGAAGTGTCGGAACTGCCGCCGTCGACCCAGAGCCGGCTGCTTCGAATCCTCCAGGAAAAAGAGTTTCAGCGCGTGGGAGGAACCCGGCTCCTCTTCTCGGACTTTCGCCTCATCACCGCCACCAACAAGGACCTCCAGAAGGAGGTTGAAAAAGGGCGATTCCGGGACGACCTCTTCTACAGGCTCAACGTCTTCCCCATCTCCGTGCCGCCGCTCCGGCAACGCAAGGAGGATATTCCGCTCCTGACGGGCCATTTTCTCAAGCTCTTCTCCACCCAGTACAACCGGCCCTATGTCCGCCTCCCCGAGACGGAAATGGAAGCGCTGAAGGCCTATCCATGGCCGGGAAACATCCGGGAACTGGCCAACATGGTGGAGCGGGCCGTCATTCTCGGAGGATCGAGGATTCGGTTTCCCGATCTGGCGGCGGGAGCACTCCCCGCGACGGCGGGGGATGAACCGCTGCCCCTCCAGGAAATGGAACGCCTCCATATCCTCCAGTCCCTGAAAGCGACCCGGGGAAAGATCGGCGGAAAGGACGGCGCCGCCGCCCTTCTGGGGCTCAAACGGACGACCCTGATCAACCGGATGAAGAAACTGGGAATCACCCTGGAGCGCAGTCCCTCCAGGAGCGAGTGAGGGTACCGGGCAGAATGCAGCCTCCTGCGGCATGGACTTAACCAGGGAACAGGCACGGCGCCGGGACGACCGCATCGGGACAACATCCGTTTCGGGGAGGAACCCCATGAAAAAGCTCAATCCGGCCTACGTCCGGGCCGTTCGCGGGCATGCCAATGGGTGCCCCTATTTCCGGCATCTCTCCATGGCGATCCGGAAACTGGGCATCGGGTACGCCGTCCTGGACATCGAGATCAAACCGGAACACATCCAGGCCTTCGGGTACGTCCACGGCGGCGTTTTCGCTTCGGTGATCGACACGGCGACGTACTGGTCCGCCTTCTGCGGGCTGGAGGAAGGCACGGGCATCACGACGGTGGACCTGAAGGTCAATTACCTGGCCCCCGTCCAGGCAGGAAAGCTCACCGCCGAAGGACGGTGCATCCGGATGGGCAAGACCCTCGGGCTGGCGGAGGCAGCCATGAAAGACGCTGCGGGCCGGATCGTCGCCCATGGAACGTCGGGCCTGATCGTCCTGCCCGGCTTCGGCCTTGCCGGGGCGCCACCCCTGCCGCCGAAATTCCTGGCTGCGAACGGAAAAGGGCAGATAACGCGACGGTGATCCCGCCGGGAAACGCACGGGACCTCACCACGCCCGGATCCATCGGAGATGGAATATCCGTGGCCTCCTGCGGGACGGAGAAAACTGTTGACAGGAGAAAAAGGCCGCTTTATATCACGGGTCGCTTCCAAGCGATGGGGGATCGTTCAACGGCAGGACAACGGACTCTGACTCCGTGAATAGAGGTTCGAATCCTCTTCCCCCAGCCATCGAAAATTCAAGGGGTTGCAAGATACGCTCTGCAACCCCTTCGTTTCTTTTGCAACCTATAGCTACCCCTCAATAGCCCTCCGAGAGATCACCTGCAACACATTCTCTCCCTTGCAAGACCCCCGTTTTGCGGCCATCAGATGAACACCTATGCAGAGTCCGTCACCTCTCCGAAGACAGATCCCGTTAGCTTTGTATTTGCAATTGAGACCAACGCCGATTGTTTAAAAATGTGGGCTGCATTATTTTACACTCGAAAGAAGAGAAAGGGAGGTGCCCAGACCATGATGACAGAAACCGGGACAATCGGCATCAGGACCAGCGGACGGCTGGAATTCAACCCCCAGAGAAACATTCTGGGAAGAACCACAACCGATTACCCGCGCGGCGGAAGGGAAGTCGTCAGAGGGGCACTTTATAAAATCATTTAAGGATTTGCCGGAAAGAGAGGAGGCTTATCATGAAGGCGACAAAGGGATTAGGAAGGAAGGTTGAGGGCAAGCATCAGGCTCATAAGGTCGGCGGGATCTGGGTCGATCCCATGTGCTTCCCTTACATCGGCAAGTAATCTGCAGAACGGAAAGAGAGCGATAACGCATAAAAGAAAGAAGGAGGAAGGGTCATGAAAAAGGTAGACACTACGAAGCGCGCGAAGGGTTTGACCAGGAAGACCGTTGCCGGCTGGGTCGACCCGATGGCCACCCCGATCGAAATCCCCAAGGGGCTTTGAATATATCTCTTTTCTCTCTGAGTAGCTTCTTCGCATTCTCGGGTGAGGCAGGAAGGCTCACCCGAGGGTGCAAGAGGGCTGAAGGAAAGTCAGTTTTGTGGCATAAAGTTCTGCTTATGACTTAGTTCAAACGGAAAATCCGGGTGTCGGCAGTTTCATTCTTCCTTGGCCCACCATCGAAATCAAGGGGTTACGAGTCTTAGAGATGGCTTGTGACCCCTTATTTTTTGTGACTTTGATAACATTGTGATAACCGACTTTTTTCCATGTCCATGGTCTCGATACCCGCCCTCAAGCTTTCCGGATTATGATGGGCATACCGGTTCATCATTGCGGTATTTTTCCATCTTCCGAGCTTCTGGACCTAGTAAAGGTCAACACCACTGTGCACGAGCCTTGTTTCGAAAGGGTGGCGAAGATCGTGAAATCGGATCTTGGGTATCTTCGCCCTCGTTGAAGCATCCTCGAATGCGCGAAAGATATTCCATTTCATGTACCGTGTACCCTTCCGGCTCGGAAACACATAATCAGAATCCTTCTCTCTCCGGCTATATCTCTCCTGCAGAACCCCCAGCGCAGTCGCATTCAACGGTAGCGTGTCCACCGACCGGTTCTTCTTCAGACCACGGTCTGCGACCCCTTCGCTTTTTTACGGCCTGGCGGCTTCCCAAAACAGCCTTCTGAGCGATCACCCGTATCTCTTTCGAGCCGAGGCATTCTGCAGGATCTTTCCGTGTCAACCGAGGGATAGGCAACAGGATCCAAAGGCACATTTTTCATTGATACGTGCGCTGATATTTGATACGTGTTTTGAAAATCTGCACGTATCAATTTCATAAGTACGTGCTTGCCATCACCAGCGGAGGGATTCCTGTCATGGCCAAGAAGATCACCTTGAGCGTCCCCGAATCGCTCTACCAGAAGATAGAGAACTGGCGCGCCTCCTTCAACCTCTCCCAGATGTTTCAGGACGTGGTAACGGATGCGATCCAGCGAAAGGAGGAACTTCAACGCAGGATCGCGGAAGATGCGAATCTCGCCGAGATCGTCAAGCGTCTGAGAAAAGAGAAGCAGGAGGCCGTCGCGAGGATCGTGGACAGGGGAATGCGTGAGGGGCTCCGATGGGCCAGGATCGCCCATTACGAAGAACTCTGCTACGCCCTCACCTGGAGACCCGAAGAGGACCGGGATCCTCTTCAGAACAAGATGCTCGGTTCTTATTTTACGGACTATTTCAAGAAGGAGAATCTGTCCGACTTCTTCGAGACCTCGGGAAAAGCGGTGAGGCAAAACATCGATTCCTTCATCACCGGATGGCAGACGGGTGTCGCCGATTTCTGGAATCTCATCAAAGACAAGATTTGATCCAGGCCGCCTGGCGGCGCTGGAGCATCGGCAGGATCAACGGAAGAGAAAGTGAGGTCGTCATGCCCGGAATATTCGAAATCCCCAAACATTTCGAGTTCATTCAGGTGCCGGAGTTCTTCAGGAAGGGCGGCCTGTTTGTGTACCGGTTCTACAAATGGCTTTTTCTGGTACCGTTTATCGCCGTCACCACGGTTGTGCTGGGCACTACCGCTTATCTCATCGCCTTGTTCGTAGACCCGAAGCTCGCGAGCCGGCTTCCCGGCGTCGCGTGGGCGAAGCTCAATGCCTGGGCAACCCCCATGTTCGTGGAGGTATCCGGCAGGAAGAACATCGACGGGAAGCAGTCCTATGTCATCGTCTGCAACCATCAGAGCCTCTACGACATTTTTCTCCTCTACGGTTGGCTCGGCATCGATTTCAAATGGGTCATGAAAAAGGAGCTCCGGAAGGTCCCATTCCTCGGTGCCGCCTGCGAGGCCATCGGACACATCTATATCGACCGTTCCGATGGTACGACCGCCATCGAGGCGATCAACCGGGCCAAGGAGAAGATCGTCGATGGAACGTCCGTCCTGTTCTTCCCGGAAGGAACCCGCAGCAGAACCGGCGAGATCGGCCCCTTCAAGAAAGGCGCCTTCAAGATGGCGCTCGACCTGGGCCTGCCCATTCTGCCCATCACGATCAAGGGAACCAGGGCGATTCTGCCCACGAAAAGCGTCGATGTCCGTCCGGGACTGGCGCAGATGATCATCCATCCCCCCATTTCCATCACCCCCTACTCGGAGGCGAACCTCACCCTTCTCATGGAGCGGGCAAGAGACACGATCACAAGCGTCATGAATCAACCGTAATCTTCCCGAATCCTCATCAGACTTCCCGGCACTGCCTTTTGGAAAACGGATCCATTGGCAACGGTATCCGGATGACCTTCTTCTTGAAAACAGAGGAAGTTCCGGGAGTGTCTCCGTTTGTAAAACATGGGGCTTGTCTGACTGCGGCCGAGTGTGCGATTCAGAGACAAGCCGTCGTCCGGCGGCACAAATCATGTGTAAGGAAAGGAAAGAAACATGAACAGGTCCGTATGCGTTTTTCTCGGAATTCTTTTTGCCGTCGTCTGCCTGGCCTCTCCGGCTGTCGCCCAACAGAAGGACAATCCGAAATGCCAGGACCACCCCCTGTTCAACCGTATGCCGACCTACTGGATCCACAACTGCGTGGTGAATGATTTCAACGCCCGCTCCTTCCCTGTCGGCAAGGGGAAGACGGAACGTGTGGAGGGGCGATACTACGAAATCCGATACTACCCACAGGCCACGATGAAATCCAAGCCGAGCGAGCTTCAAATCCTGCGGAACTTCGAAAACGCCGTCAAGCGGATCGGAGGAAAGGCCCTGTGGGTGGACAAAAGCAGGGAGACGCTCCGGGTGGTCAAGGACGGGAAAGAGGTGTGGATTGAAGTGACAACCGAGTTTACCGGCAAACACAGCCTTTTCATCGTGGAAAAGGAGTCCATGAAACAGGACATCGAGGCCAACGCGGAAGTTTTTGCAGGCGACCTCAAGACGGCGGGCCACACCGCGGTCTATGGTATTCATTTCGATACCGGCAAATCGGAGATCAAGCCGGAGTCGGAGCAGGCGATCACCGAGATTGCCCGGTTGTTGAAGAATGACCGCGGGCTTCGTGTTTACGTGGTCGGCCACACGGACACCGTGGGCAGGGTCGATTCCAACCTGAAGCTCTCCATGGACCGTGCAGAGGCGGTCGTACAGGCTCTGGTCAGCAATCACGGCATCTCCGCTTCCCGTCTAAGGCCCTTTGGAAATGGTCCGTTCGCCCCGGTCGCAATAAACGATACGGAAGAGGGGCGGGCAAAGAACCGCCGCGTCGAACTGGTGAAGCAATAACGACAAGGGCTCCGGTCGAGCCTGCAATCCGAAGCAACGCTCACGGATTGCAGAAGCATTGCGCCTTCGATTGGAGCGACATGGAATTTGGGAGCATTGCCGAAACGCGCCGACTATGATCCTGTAACGGACATGTCATTGAGTCTGCCGGAAGGAAAGGGGCTGCAGATGTCAAACATCGGCAGCCCCTTCTTTTTGCGGACGCTCCTCGTCCGATCCCTGTGCCCGGCGGTTCCATTTCCGTCGTCGGACCAGCACTGTCGGGGCATCCGCCCCGCCGGGAGCAGGGACGTGTCTCTCAGGAAGAAGCAAAGCGCTTCGTCAGGGCACCCAGGAACCACTCCAGGCTGTATTGATTCCCGTGGTTCCCCCAGACGACCAGCAGCAACTCCAGCAGAACCACCACCGTAAAACCCCACAGCAGGGTGGGAATCGAACCCAGGAACCCATACTTGAGATACCTGCCGGTCACGAGATAAACCAGGGCCAGGGGCCACCCGATCAGCAGGTAGTGTAGAAAGTAAAACGTGAGGGAAGAGCGGCTCGTGCGAAGGTAGACGCGGACAAGAAAACTCTCTTTTTGTTTATCCGTCCTATGCACATCGTAGCAGTAATAGAGGCCGCTGAAGACGACAAGGGCCACGCCGAGCTGGTAGCAGATCATCGTGAAGGAGTCGGGATAGAAGCTGAGCGGCGCAATGTAATCGAAGACGACGGATGCCCCCGGCCGGCCCATGGCGGCATACGCCCAGCCCAGGCCCAACGCAATAAGCAGGAGGCCGATGATCGACAGGAAAGGCAGATCCTGCCGCAGCCGGCTGCTGACGATCCGCCTCCCCAGGACGAATCCCAGCGGAGGGAAGATGAACCAGGGAACGACCGGGAACTCGCCGGTGAACAGGAAGCCCCGGACAATCTCCCCGGCCTGCCAGGCCGGTTCATACTCCGCGGCCGGATCGAGCAGGATGCCGGGGAGATAGCGCGAAATCACGGGCACATGGACGAAATTTCCACCCCATACGGCGTTGAAATCGATCCCCATCCTGAGCAGGGGCGTGCAGACGGCCAGAGACACAGCCAGGAACAGGATGGCCCATGAAGGCAGAAAGCGACAGAAGAAGAGCATGACCGTGGCAAATCCCATCAGGGTCAGGATATCCCACTGCCAGATCCTGCCGGGTCCCCAGGCCAGGGCCAGCATGACGATGCCCGCCAGGAAGATGAAGCCCCCGCGGATCATCGTCCGTTTGAAAATCAGCCGGTTGTCTTCCCCGGCATGCCTCCGCGCCGAGAGCACCTGGCTCATCCCCATCATCATCAGGAAGCAGGACGCCCCCCAGTCGGCCAGGATATGGTTCAGAAAAAAATAAGGCCATGTATCCGCGGAGGCGGCGTCGACCAGGTAAACCATGAAGTGGACCATCACCATGCAGATCAGGGCGAACCCCCGCATGACGTCGACGGAGAGAACCCGCCCCGGCGTTATATTCTCCACCTCAGAACCGTTCATGGCGCTTTTTTCATCGCGGCTGTTTGAAAAAAAGTCAGGGAAGCTTTGACAGGAGGCTCATCGGGATCATCGGCGATAGATCGACCTCCCGTCGATGAAGTCGCATTCCTTCCTGAAAAGATTCCTGTTGATGCGCAGGGTATCCGAGAACTCCAGGTTGAGATCGGATTCGCTATCGTAGGCCGGCCAGTCGGACAGGCCCGGCCCGTTGGGATTCCCCGTTCTCGCGAAGTTCACCCAATAGGCCGTCATCTGAGCGGAAAGCAGCCGGTCCATGTCGTTGTAGCCGTCTTCTTTTTTCATATTCCCGAAGACGTACGCCAGGTCCACGCCGTGGTGCACCCCCAGTTTGCGCGCCATCGCGGTGCCGGGCCGGCGTGTGAACTGGTAGAGGTAAGCCCTGGATTTCTTCCGTTCCATGGACCGGGCCACGAGCCTCGCCGGGTGGGCGTTCGCCGCAACCGTCACGACCCGGTCGACGGCCGGGGCGACGTCTTTCGCCTCAAGGGCGGGAAACATCCCGAGGGCCTTCCCGGAATCGCCGGCAAACCTGGATTTCAGGAATGACATGTACTTGTCGACCGTCAAATCCGTTACGCCGGCCAGGTAGATATTGCCTTCGTTCAGGGTGCTTCCGACGATGATCGGCACGTCGTGCTGCCGTCCGTCGAGGTAAGCCATCCGCGGATTCGGGGGGAGCACCCGACCGTCGAAGACCGGCGCAAAGAAGAGGCCTTCGTCGAACAGGCCTGTTTTGCAGTCCGCCGCCACCAGGATTTCCTGTGCGGACCGGGCCCGCAGACAGGCCGGGACGTCGGCCGCCTTGTCGCAGCCAAGCCTGGAGGCCAGCTTCCGGCCCATTTTCGAAACGCCGGCCATGTCGCCGTTGAAGACAGGATTCAGATACTCCGAGCCGATGATCGGCCCGCCGCTCTGGGCGACGGCCCGCTGAAAAAGCCCCGCCGAGAGGGGGCTGATCATCAGGAGCGTAACCGACCTGGAACCGGCGGACTGGCCGAACACGGTCACGCGGCCGGGATCCCCTCCGAAGGCGGCGATATTTCTCTGCACCCATTTCAGCGCGGCGATCTGGTCCAGCAGCCCGTAGTTGCCGGACACGTTGTGGGCGGATTCCGTGGACAGGAGCGGATGGGCCAGGAATCCCAGCGGCCCGAGGCGGTAATTGAGGGTCACGACGACGACGCCTTTTTTCGCCAGGTTCCCACCGTTGTATTCCGGCAGGGACGCGGAGCCGAAATTGAAGCCGCCGCCGTGAATCCAGACCATGACGGGCAGTTTTTCATCGGGCTTTTTGGCCGGCGTCCAGACATTGAGATAGAGGCAGTCCTCGCTGAAGGTGCCGGGATCGGACTGTCCCGTCTGTGGGCAGGAGCGGCCGAATTCCCTGCAGGTCCTCACCTGCGTCCACAAGGCAACCTCTTGCGGGGGTTTCCAGCGCAGGTCCCCGACGGGCGGGGCGGCATAGGGGATGCCCAGGAAGATTTGCAGCCCGTCTTCGGCCTTTCCGCTGATCGGTCCACTGTCGATCGGAATAACATCCGGTGTTTTCCCGGCGGCGAAGATTCCGCCCGGGACGGCGATCAGCAATAAAATCATCATCGCCGCTCTCGTGATGGTTTTCATCCGATCCTCCGGAAGGGAGCGGAAAGCCGGGTGCTCTCCGCCGCCTATTCTAACGCTCGAAAACCTCGTCCAGCCAGTCGAAGAGCACCAGGCCCACAATGCTGCGGTTCTCCATGATGCAGTGGTTCGTCGCACCCTCGTCGGACGGCGTGACGACCATCTTCTTCAACGGGTTGGGGAAACTGTCCATGCTGACCTTCTGCTGCCGCTTCACCTCCACGCTCCTGTACTCGCCCTCGCCGACGATGATCAGGGCCGGAACGGTCACCCTGGCGGGGTCGAAGGTGAAGCCCCTGTTGGCCGCCGCGAGCGCCGACGGCTTGTCCATGGGCACACCCCAGCGCCAGTTGATGACCTTGACGATGTTGCCGTGGAAAGTTGTCCAGGAGTCGATCTCCTTCTGATCGGCCAGGACGACCGGCATCGTCGAGAAGAGTGGATAGGCGTCCACCACGGCGGAATTCATGGCGACGGCCCGGATCCGGGAATCGTGCGTGGCGGCCTGGGGCACGAACCCGCCGCCGCCGCTGTATCCGTAAGCGGCCAGCCGCCCGGGATCCACGTCGCGGCGGCTCAGGGCGTAGTCGACAACCGCCTTCATGGGAACGTTCATGTCCGGCCGGAAGACCTTCCCCTCCAGGGGAAGGATCCCCTGCCCCGGCAGGTCGACGGTCATGAAGTTCCAGCCGCGCTCATTGGCCTGGGCGGCGATGTAGAAGTACAAGTCCTCGGCGAAGGTCTCGCCGCCGCCGACCATGATCAGGGTCTTTGTCGGCTTCGTTCCCATGGCGGCCTTGCGGAAATACCCCGGCAGCACCGTTCCCTCATAGGGAATCTCGAAATATTCCAGCGGCGGATCCAGGAGCGCTCCCGCCTTTTTCACCAGGCCCCGGCTCTTCAGCGCCCGTTCGCGGAAGCGCGGATCCGTCGGCAGCATGGAGACGAGGGAGATCCGGCAGTAATAGGCGGCCCGGTGGAACTGGTCGCGGGCGCTTACCTTGTGGCCGCCGGCCAGGGACGCCTCGCCCCGGGCTTCGACGCGCCGAGCCAGCTGGAACCACTCCTCCTGCCAGCTCGCGGCGTCGCCGTCCTTGATCCGGGAGGCCGCGTAGAAGGCCTCGCCGATCTCGACGCCGTGGTTCACCGTGGAACCGAGAACGAGGGTGCCGAAATGGAAGTCCATGTCCTTGTCATTGAAATGAAAACGGACGCCGGTGTCGTGGGCGTCGAAAACCTTCTTCTGCTCTCCCTCCTGCGCCGCCTTCCCCTCCACTGCTCCGTCGGTCTGCGCGGCCGGGCAGTCGCCGACTCCACCGGAAGACATCAGAAATGCCGACGCCAGGAAAACAAACGCCGTCATCCACACGATTTTTTTCTTCATCCCCTGCCTCCTCCTGCATGCGTACAATGAAACTGTTTAAAGTCGGGGGGTCCTTTATGGACGGGATTCATAGCATGGAGACGCCCACAGATTGCCCACAGATCGAAAAAAATAGGAGAAAAGAGAGGGGGGACTACGTCGCCTGAAGCAGGGAGGAATAGACGGCCCGGGTTTCCGCGGAAGGCTCGATTTCAAGCTTTTCCTTCAGAATGCGACGGCACCGGTTGTATGTCCTGACCGCCTCCACCCTGTCGCCCAGTTCCCGATAACAGACGATCAAACGCTGATAGAATGCCTCCGCCAGATCGTCCGTATCCAGCCCCTTCCGGTAACACTCAGCCGCTCTTTCCCATTGCCCTTCCTTCTCATGATGACGACCGGCCGTATCGATGATGCGGAGCAGGCCGATCTGCAGCATTTCACGCTTTGACAGAGTCCACCGCAGACCGCTGTCCGCAGGAAGGAAAGGCCCTTCATAAAGGCTGACGGCCCTCTCGCAGAGCCCGGCAACATCATCTGGCGGGGATTTCCTGATCAGTCCGATGATATGCTCCAGCGCAAGGCTGTCGACCCAGCAATAATTCGGATCCAGGCTCAGCTGCCCTGCGCTGTAGCGGACGATGTTTTCTCCGCCGAGCAGACGGCGCAGACGGCTCAGCGTCATTTCAAAGGATTTATGCGCCAGGTCGCCATCAGCATCGGGCCAGAGTGCATTCGCAAGACGATCCGCCGGCACATTCACGCCTCCAAAGGCAATGACGGCCTTGAGCATTTCGAGCGGTTTTTTCTGCACTTTCCCGGCATACTCGAGCACCCCGTCGTACCTGATCACCGCAAACCTCCCCAAAGAGTAGATCCTGACCGGGTAAGGCCATTCTCCGGGGTCATGTTCCGGGGAGGGGGGAGTGAGCCCCAGTTTCCTGATCAGCCCCTTCACATAATCCGGTTCGATCCCTTCCTTCAGCGCCCTGGCGTAAAGAAAGCGCATGAGGGAAGGCTGATAGAACTCGAGGTGGACATAGCCGTGCTTCCCGCCCAGCGACAGTCCCCGCCGCAGCGACAGAAGCCCTTCCTTCTCCCTGCCTTGCCGCAAAAGGAAATAGGCATCGATCAGCAGGCTGTACCACTCCACGACGGGGCTCTTCATATCACGGGCTATCCGGTGTGCTGCGCGGATATGGTTCCCGACCTCCCTCGATCGCTCCTGCATGAAGGCCACCTGCGCCATGCCGATATGCCACAGGGCCCGGTAATAAGGATTGCCCATCTTCGCCACGTTCGCGGAGATCGTCTCCAGATTTTCAGCGGCGAGGTACGCGTTCCCGGCAAGGATGGCATGCCATGCGGAGTTGAAGTGATAAAAATAGAGATCCAGCGCCTTCGGCGTACCGGGAGAGGCGGTCATCTGATTCCGGATCGATTCCCCCGCCATCTCCATGCGGCCGGGTGCCATCTGCGCCGCCGCCATGAAACTCCACAGAAGGGAATCAAAGACATGGACGCCGCTCTTCCCGGCAATATCCAGCCCTTCGGACAGCGTATGCAGGGCGGAATCGTACTGCGCCGTAACCCAGAAATGGATCCCCCTCATCAATTTGATGCGAATGACGGAAAAGGGAGACGGTTTGCGATGGCGGATATCGGCCTCCGCCGTTTCGAGCAGGATGGCGTTCTTGTGATACTCCCCTTTCCATAAATTATAGAGGCTCGTACAGAAGACGATATCCATCCGAATGTCAATGGACGGCGTCTCCTGCAGAAGGTTATCCACGCGCCTCAGCCAGCGATGCACCCTCTGCGGCTGGTCCGTTTTTCTCAGAGTGAGCGAGATCAGCATCCTGGACGATGCGATGAGTGCTATTTCTTTTGAGGGAAAGGAAGGATGCGTTCTTCTCAGACCCTCGAAGATCTCGATGCAGTCGTCGAGGCGCCTCCACTCGTCCATCTCGTAGCTATAGACGTCCACGATTCCGGCCCATGAAAGATAGATGCCCGCCGTGTCGTCCATGGTTTTGAACGAGGCAAAGGCCCTCTTCAGGTATCGTCTTGCTCGGGGCATGTCGAATGGAAACGAGCACATTCCGGCCCAGTACAGCAGCCACGGCTGATCGTCCGTGATCCCGCCGGGGATTGCGGCGATCCATTCTTCAACGGTTTTGCTTCTTCCCTGCGCCAGGAGGTCCTCGGCATGATCCATAACCATCCGGGCGAGCCCCTGCCAGTCTCCGGCGTCGCCGTAAAGCCTTGCGGCGTCTTCGATCTGTCCGGACTGATCGAGGAGCAGCGCCGCCTCCCTCTGGGCGACTGTCCATTCATCGGGGGTGAATTTCGCCCTGGCCCTGTTCAGGAGAAAATCCCTGAACAATGGATGGTATTGATAATCCTGCCCGCTCCCGGCGAGTTTTTCCGTGAAATAATTATTACGGTTCAGCGCGGAGAGGATTCGCCTTCCATCGACGACACCGGTCAGTTTCTCCGCCAGGGGAACGGCGAGCACGGGCAGAAAGGCCGTCTTCAGCAGAAAGTCCTGAATCCCTTTTTCGGTCTTGTTGAATATCTCACCGGCAAAATAATCGAACACCCGTTCATACGCACCGTCCGGCACCGATTCCGCTCTTTCTCCTTCAAGCTTCGTCCTTTCGAGCATCAGAATAATGCCCGCGGCCCACCCTTCCGCGCTTTCATGCATCGCCGCTACGCGTTTACGGTCCAGGTCCGGGATGCGTCCCCAAACGAGTTTCTCCGATTCTCCAAGTGTAAAACGAATGTCGCCGTATTCGAGCACGTCCATTCGATCGCCGGCCTGCAGGCGCGCGAATGCCGGCGGCGGACCGCTTCGACTGATTACCACGACGTGAATGCCTTCCGGGATCATATCGAAACCATGGGCGATCATGTCGTGAAATGGAGAATCGACGGGCACATCCTGATAGTTGTCCAGGACGATGGTGAACTCCTCCTTCCCGGGCGGATGAGAAACACCCGTCTTCGCCGGCGGCTTCTCCTTCTTGCTGCCTCCCTTTCCCGAAGGAGCGGCGGAGGAGCTGCCATGCAACGCGGCTCGACTCACGAGACGGCTGCAGAGATTCTCGAAATATCTTCTGGCAAACAGGGAAATGCCCGCCAGGTATTGGGGCTTCAGAAGAGGAAGGGGGGTCCTGTAACGCGGCGCTGCCTTCCGGGCGGCAAGCCCCATGTAGTAAAAGAACGTGGCGGGGTCCGAATCTCCTTCGTCACAACGGTACCAGAGACAGGGTTGCCGGCGGGCGTCCAGATAGCTTGCAACAAGCGTCGTCTTTCCGGAACCGGCCGGCGAGGTTATCCAGACGACCGTCTTTTCCAGCTTGCGATCAAGAAGGGCAAAAAGCCGGCTCCGCTGAACCACCCGGGAAAGGCCGGGGCGCGTTATTTTGACGGACTCCGCTCCCTCTGCCTTCATGTTCCCTCCAGGAACCCGTACGATTCAGCATCTCGGGATATCATGCCCCTTCCCTTCAGCGGCCGCTTCATCCCAGGATCTCCCTGACCTTGCCAGAGAGCTGTTCGAGATGAAAAGGCTTCTGAAGGAACCCGTTGCAGCCGCGGTCCAGGATGTCCTGGGCCTGCCCGTTGATGCTGTACCCACTGGAAAGAAGGATCCTGACTTCGGGATTGACCTCCCGGAGGCGGTCGAACGTCTCCCCTCCCGACATTCCCGGCATGATCATGTCCAAGATCACGAGATCGATTTCGTCCTTTTTTTCCATGTACGCGGCAACGGCCTCCTGACCGCCCCCGGCTACATACACGTGGTACCCCAGAGACTCCAGCAAGTCCCTGGTCACATCGAGAACAATCGCCTCATCGTCCGCCAGCAGGATCGTCTCCCTGCCGCCCCGGACGGCTCCCGTTTCCGTTTTTTCCTTTACGACCTCTTCCTCCGACGCGGGAATATAGAGCATGAACGTCGTCCCTTGGCCGGGCTCACTCTCCACGTGGATCATGCCCCCGTGCCCCTTGATGATGCCGTAGACCGTCGCCAGGCCCAGGCCCGTTCCGCGTCCCATCGACTTGGTCGTGAAAAAGGGATCGAAAATCCTCTCTCTCGTTTTCTCATCCATCCCCGATCCGGTGTCGGCAACCGTGATCTTTACATATTTCCCGGGCCTGGCGGCATAGGGAACCGTTTTTTCATCTTCCAGAATCAGATTCTCCGTTTCCAGGAAGATCTCCCCGCCTCCCGGCATGGCCTGCCAGGCATTGACATACAGATTCATGAACACCTGATCCATCTGGCCCCGGTCCACCTCCACGCTCCACAGGTCTTCTGCGTATTTCCGATAGATGGATATTTCCTTCTTGGTGCGCCCGAACATGTCGGAGGTCTTGTTGACGATGTCGTTCATGTCGGAGGGCTTCACTTCATACCTTCCCCCCCGGGCAAGGCCAAGGAGCTGCCGCGTCAGGTCCGTCCCGCTTTTCACCTGCTCCTCGATTCGCCGGACCCTTTCGTAATGGGGATGGGACGGCTCCAGGTCCAGCAGCATCAGGGAGGCATAGCCCTGAATGCCCATGAGCAGGTTGTTGAAGTCGTGGGCGATGCCCCCGGCCAGGGTGCCGATGGCCTCCATGCGCTGGGCCTGATTCAGCTTTTTTTCAATTTCCATCCCTTCCGTAACGTCCTTCAGGGTGCCGATCACGCCGGTCACGCAGCCGTCCGAATCCCGGTTGAAGGCGCTGTTCATGTTGAAGACCCGTTCCCTCCCGTCCCGGGTCAGCATGACTCCGATGTGGTTGGTGACGGTTTGCATTTCGTCACGGAGGCTCTTGAACAGTCTCCGGTAGGCTTTTTGATCCTCTTCTCTCGTGAATTCAGTGAAATACCGGCCGATTATTTCTTCCGGATCATGTCCCAGGACAAATTTCCAGGATGGATTCGCATACGTGATGGCCCCCGTCAGATCCATTGTGTAAATAATATCAGGAGCATTTTCGCTCAGCGCTCGAAAGCGTTCTTCGCTTTTCCGGAGCGCTTCTTCGGCCTGTTTGCGATCCGTGATGTTGAGAAGGGAGGCGATGCTGGTCTTTGTCCCGGGAATCACGTCCACGCTGAGGGCGATATCCTTGATCCCGCCGTCCTTATCGATGAACCGAAACTCATAGTATTTCTGGGAGGCCCCTCCATCCACCCTGCGCAGGCGATGCTGGGCAATCATCCTTTCCAGATGCTGCGGGATAACGAATTCGGTCCAGCTCTTCCTGCCCTCGATTTCGTGTCTGGCATATCCGGACAGTTTCTCGAACTCCGTGTTGGCGAAACTGATGGTCGTATCGTCCTCCACCACAATGATGGCGGTTCCCGTATTTTCGAAAATGGTCCGGTACCGGGACTCGGATTGCCGGAGAGCCTCCTCCGCCCGCTTGCGTTCGGAGATATCGGTCAGCAAATATACCGTCGCCGGTTTGCCCTTCCACTGCAGCCTGGCAGTGGCGGATAGATACGTCCAGACAGGCTTGCCTCCCGCGCCGATGACCCTGAATTCGTACAGAGCAGGGACATCCTCCCCCTTGACGCGCTTCCAGTAAGTCGCAACGACGTACTCGCGGTCCTCGGGCCAGACATTTCCGTTGAAAGGGAATCCTTCGAGTTCCGATACCGTCGATCCCAGGATCTCGGCCATTCTTTGGTTAACAAAGACAAATTTTCCGTCCTGCAGGATAAAAAAGCCTTCATTCGCCTTGTCCAGCAAACCGCGATACTGTTCCAGCACGTCCGCAATCATATCTTCCGCCTGCACGGGACTGTACGATCTTGCCGCATCGACCGCGGACAACCGCCGTCGGAGTTCCCCGAGTTCTTCCATCAGCTGTTCTTTTGTCTTTTCTGAATCCGTCATGAGAAATCCCCGGAACGCCCGGTGATAAAGAAATTTCCTTGCCTGCAATCAGGCCGGCATAATCGGAACGAACCGTACGTATATCGTCATACGAGATCTCATAGTCATGGTTCGCGAAATGACCGTGAAGAACTTTCCGGGAGATGTCAAGCGTTCAGAAGCGCCGGGACCGGAACGACCCAATGGTTCCGCATCAGCCGGCCTTCCGGTATGATATTCAGCCTGTTGACGGGCATGCCGTTCACCGCACCCAGCCGCTTTCCCCCCGGGGGAAGAAGAAAAGCGAAAACCGGACAGCGGATTCAATCGCTACCGGAGGCCCTTCTCTGCACAACATATGGACCCGCGAAAACAACATACCGCTCCTCCGCCGGACCCGCCTCAGAAACTCTCTAAACAACTATTCGTTTTAACACGATATTCTCCAGCAATAGGGGTGGCACTTTCTTTGCGTCATCTCTTCGATACCGTGGCATTTCGGTCCGCTCACCGCTGGATGCTGCAGTCCGTAGCGTATGCGTCAAGGCGCAGTGACGGAGAGGGCGCCGTTCGAGGGTTGTTCCCGTCAATGCAGGAAGCTCGACTCTGAAAATTAAACAAGGAGGATACGGCATGTCAAAAAAGTATGATGTCATCGTAGTCGGAGCCGGAATCGCCGGCCTGGGTTCCGCGGCCATTCTTTCCCGGGATTTCAAGCAGAAGGTCCTCGTCCTGGAGAAGAATCCCTTCATCGGCGGCCGCGTGGCTTCCTTCGTCGGCAAAGGGGACAAGGTGCATATCGACGGCCTGGAATTGGATGCCAACGGCTTCAAGCGCGCCTTGGGCCTGGTCGGTTGCTGGATCCCGAAATGCACGCCGGACCTGGAAACCTGCTTCAAGGAAAAGAAGTTCGACGGATACACCATCGACACAGGGCACGGGCTGTTCTGGGGGAACAAGGGCAAGATTCGCATGCTCATGGACTACATCAACAAGCCCGTTGACATGCCGTGCAACGTCGGATTCGCCTTCGTCGACTACAAGAAAGGCAACAAGGCCTACCAGGTAGCGAAAGGCGAGCCCTACGGGTGGATGAGCAAGGAGGGCTTCCGGGCAACCATGATCGCGCTCCGGGACATGGCGATGATGACCTTCGCCGACATCGCCCAGACGGCCCATATGTCCTTCGAGCAGTGGATCCGGGCCCGGAACGTCCCCCAGGAGGCGTACGATTACATCAAGGTCCTGGCGGCATCCCAGACGGGCCAGGCGGACCTCAACCTGACACCGGCACCGGACGTCCTGGGGCACATGTCCACCGCGGGCCCAATCCGGATGAACCTGGTCGACGGCTCGTGCGCGACCGTGGCCAATCCCGGAACCATGGCCTTCCCGCTCCTGATGGAAGAGGCGCTGAAGGAAAACGGCGGGGAAGTGCTCCGGAACACCCCCGTTGCGGAGGTCATCATCGAAAAGGGCGCCGTGAAGGGCGTCACCTACCAGACCGCCGACGGCTTCGAAACGGCCTGGGCGGACAGGGTCATCTGCACCGTTCCCTCCAAGCAGATGCTGAACGTCATCCACCCCCGGTATTTCCCGCAGGACCTCGTGGAGACGGTCCAGACGAAATACTGGGGCGCCGGCATGATCACCGGGTACGGCAACATGAAATCGAACATCTGGGAGGAGCGCGGGATCGAGGAGAGAAGCTTCATCTACATGCCGGACGTGATCGGTGCGGAAGAGGGATACAGCGGCTGCATCGACATGGTCCTTTGGAACCTGGCTTCCTGCGCCCACGGAAGCAACGCCAACCCCTCGCTCACCAAGGAAACCGGCTCGGCGCCGGAGGGCAAGCACGGGTGGATCTTCTCCACCGCCATGACCCATGAGGAAATGAGGACACCGAAGAAAGTTTCCCGGGTGATCGAGTGGAACGAGAACTGGTGGAAACAGACCTTCGGCCGGGCCAAGTGGGAATCCGAAATGGACCACCTGATCTGGATGTGCACCGACCACGCCTTCGCCTGGATCCAGCCTATCGGGCAGGACCGGATCGACGTGAAGTCCCCGGAGATCGAAGGCCTGTACTTCGCGGGCGACCAGTACGGCAGGCGCCTGTGGGGCTGCGGCGTCGATGCGGCGGCTCTGAGCGTGACGCTTTGCGTCGACAGGATGATGGACTCCAACACCGAAGAGAAGGTATTCCCCTTCTACCACCGTGCCATGCCCGCACCGAGAGAGACCTGGTAACGGGCTGCGCCGGCTGGCATTAGCGGAAGCAGCATGCGGGTTGCCTTTTCCCGGCGACTCCCTGCGACAGGATCGGAAGGAACCGGGCAGCCCGCAGTTCTAATCACAACGGGGGGCAGATTCAAATCTGTCCCCCGTTCACGTTTCCTCAGTCCACGAGCATCAGGCAGTAGAGATTCTGCGTCTCCGACTTTTCCTTCAGCGTCGAGATGGAAAAGCCGTTGTTGCGGGCGGTCTGGAAGACGTCGATCCCGCAGGACTCCATGGAAGGCCTGGTCTTGGCGGGCAGGCGGCAGGGGATCCCTTCCACCTTGCCGCATTCCTTGCATAGCACGCACGGGCCGGCCAGCATGACGAACGCCTTGTAGTAGCCGTCCTTGAATAGTTCCCCCTCCAGTTTCACCAGCACATCCAGGTACGCCATCATGTTCCTGCCCCGCTCCTTCGAGTAGGGCGCCTCGACATGAAACAGGATCAAACGGCTGTATGAATCGAGGGTCGCCCGGGTCTCCTCCGGCGTGGGGGTATGGGGCGGACAGCTGTACCGTTCCTTGTACGGGCAACCGTACAGGCACTTGAACCGCACCCAGGGCGCGGTGACCACCGTCTGCGGCGTCGTGACGACCGCATGCGTGGCACCCGCCTGAATCGCCTTTTCGCAGTATCTCTCGAGATCGGATGTGTTCATGGCCTTCCCCCTTATGGATAATGAAAAGCACCATAATGTCGGGAAAATGTCGTTGTCAACGGGAATCCGTCCGGAAGCCCGGGATGTCGCTCCCGAATCGACCGGCCTGCCATTTCTTTACCGTACCGAAAGCACAGACCGAAAAAAGATGGGAAAAGCCCGCCCTCTTCCGTATATTGTCCCGGCAAATCTCGATACGCTCAGGGCGATCGGGAACAGGACATGAGCGTAATATCTCACAAGGATCCGCCGGCATCGTGATCAAACGGTTTTCAACCAACGGACGTCCCCTCACAGCACTGGCCCTGCTGGCACTGATCTGGGGCTACAACTGGGTCGTCATGAAGAAGTCCCTGCAGTTCATGGGACCCTTCGACTTCAATGCCACCCGGATGCTCCTGGGAGGACTGATTCTTCTTGCCGTCATGGCCGGCAGGGGCATGTCGCTCCGGCCGAAGCAGGTCCCCCTCACGATCCTCTTGGGCCTGCTCCAGACGGCCGCCGGGACGGGACTGATCATCTGGGCGCTGACCAGCGGCGGGGCGGGGAAAACGTCCGTCCTGGTCTACACCATGCCTTTCTGGATCCTGATCTTCGCCCGTCCGATCCTCGGCGAAACCATCCGCGGCATCGACTGGATTCCCGTCACGCTGGCCTTCACCGGACTGTTGCTGATCCTGGAGCCCTGGTCCCTGAAGGCCACGTTCATGAGCGAGATCCTGGCCGTCCTGGCGGGCGTCTTCTGGGCGCTCAGCGCCATCGTCATCAAATGGATGCAGCGGAGGCCCGACTTCGACCTCGTGTCCGCTACGGCCTGGCAGTTCCTCTACGGATCGGTTCCCCTTGTAATCGCCGCCGCCCTTGTCCCTTCCCCGCCCGTGCAATGGACGCCCTATCTCGTCACGGCGATCGCCTACAATGCCGTCCTCGTCTGCGCCCTGGCTTTTCTGCTCTGGACGTATATCATGAACAAGCTCCCCGCCGGCGTGGCGGGAATGGGAACCATGGCCGTCCCGGTGATCGGCATGACCGCGTCCGTACTGGAGATCGGAGAGCGCATGGACGCCTGGGAAACGGCGGGGATCCTCATGATCCTGACGGCCCTTTCCATTCTGACCTGGATGAAGGGACGGGACAACCGGCGGCTTCCAATCGCCGTTGTCCCGGAATGACGATGACCGTGACGGTCTTGCAGGAGTCGACGATGAGCGCTGACATGACCGACCCGATCCGTCATCCGGAAGTGGAGTTTTCCGTCCGGATGGTTCCCGTGGAAGGAGATGTTTCGCTCCGGGTTCTTCAATTCCGTCCGCGCCGGGACACTCCTCTGGATCCACTGGTCTTTGTCCCGGGGTTCGCCTCGGCGATCTACGGCTGGATCGACTTCCTCCGGGAGATTGTTCCGCTCCGGCCGGTTTATTACATCGAATCGCGGGAGAAGACATCGGCTCGGATCGGCCGGAAACGCCTCCTGCCCGCGGACTTCAGCATCGCCCGGATGGCGCAGGATCTGGTGGAGGCCTGCCGATCGCTGGGGCTCGACGATTGCCCGACAATCGTCGCCGGGAGTTCCCTCGGGGCGACCGCCCTGATAGAGGCCCTCAAGCACGGGCGGCTTCGGGCAAAGGCCGGATTCATGATCGGCCCCAACACCGATTTCAAGGCACCCATCTTCATCAAGGGGCTCCTGCTCCTGCCTGCCGGCACCTATCATCTCGTCAAACACCTCGTCCTCTGGTACCTGAAGAACTTCCGGATCGACGCGGCCCGCGAACCGGAACAGCTCCAGCGTTACCGGGACACCCTGCTCACCGCCGATCCCCGTCGGCTGAAGAGAACCGCCCAGTCCGCCATCGGCTACACGATCTGGCAGGACCTGCAGACGGTCACCATCCCCATTGCCGTAACCCTGGCGTCGACGGACAAGCTCCACGCCGAAGAGAACATCCGGCGCCTGACCGCGGAACTGCCCGGATCGAAGATCATTCCGTGCGAATCGAACCTCTATATGCATTCCGCCGCCCTGGCCGGGGACTTCGAGCGATTCGTGTCAAGCGTCAAATAATGGGGTGCGGATTTCAAATCCGCACCTCTTCCTTCTTTCTTTTCCTTTCCTGCCAAGCCTGATTCCCTTTCCCATTGCATTCAGCGCATCGGCGCGGGGGCTGTCACGAGGATTCCCGCCGTCACGGAGAATTTTCCATGGAGCGCATTGTCCGACTGTACGGCTGTCCGAGAGGAAAATTCTCCCAATTGCTCCTCTGGGAACCCCCGGCCGCGCCCCCGCGGATGGCGGGGAGGAAGGGCTTCCCGGAGCGCGAATAGAGGCTTTTTCGGGGCACCCTGCCGTCGCAGTGAAGCGCCCGCAAAGTCATCTGTCTGAGCGCCGCCAGGCGCGAGTTATGACTTTGCAGCGGAGCGAGACGTTGCAGGGTCGAAAAAACTCTTCTGAGCGCGAGGGAAGCCCCCCTCCAATGAGTTGGCGTTCCATCCGCGTCCTGGCTTCCTGGGAAAAGAAAAAAAAGGAAGAGGAGCGGATTTGAAATCCGCTCCTCTTTAGAGGTCGGAGTCCGGGCTTCCGCCCGTCTCCCATCTGTTTGCCGCTTCCTATTTCCGGGCGGCGATCTTGCTCCAGGTATCGCGGAGGGGCACGATCCGGTTGAAAACGGGCTTCCCGGGACGGGAATCCTTTATGTCCGCGCAGAAATAGCCGATCCGCTCGAACTGCCAGCGGCTCCCCGGTGCCGCGTCCCCGAGGGACCGCTCCGTGAAGCAGCCCGCGAGGACCTGAAGGGACTGGGGATTGAGATGATCCAGGTAATCTTCTCCGGCAGGATCGGAAATCGTGAACAGCCGGTCGTAAAGCCGCACTTCCGCCGGCACGGCATGGTTCGCCGACACCCAGTGAATGACCCCCTCGACCTTCCGGCCGTCGGCCGGCGGGCCGCTTCTCGTTGACGGGTCGAACGTGCAGTGCAGTTCCAGAATCTCTCCCGTCTTCTCATCCCTTACAAGGCTCTCAAACCGGATCACGTAAGCATTCCGGAGGCGAACCTCCTTCCCGGGCGCCAGGCGCTTGTACTTCTTCGGAGGGATCTCCTCGAAGTCTTCCCGCTCGATATACAGGGTTCGGGAAAAGGGAACCCTGCGTGACCCCAGTTCCGGTTTCTGGGGGTGATTCGCGCAGTCGAATTCCTCGCTCTCCCCTTCCGGGTAGTTGTCGAGGACGACCTTCAGGGGACGGAGAACGGCCATCGCCCGGTGTGCCGTTTCGTTCAGGTCGTCGCGGACACAGGATTCCAGGAGTCCCATATCCACGAGGTTGTCGTTCTTGGCCACGCCGATGGCGGCGGCAAAAGCACGAATCGCCGCGGGCGGATAGCCCCTTCTCCGCATGCCCGCCACCGTGGGCATGCGCGGATCGTCCCAGCCATTGACGAACCCCCGCGTCACCAGCTCGATGAGGCGCCGCTTGGAGAGGACAGTATAACTCACGTTCAGGCGGGCAAACTCGATCTGCTGCGGCCGGTCGCCGGGGATGAGCTGCTCCACGAACCAGTCGTAAAGGGGACGGTTGTTCTCGAACTCCAGCGTGCAGATGGAATGGGTGATTCCCTCGAGGGCGTCGGAGAGGCCGTGAGCGAAGTCGTACATGGGATAGATGACCCATTCGTCCCCGGTCCGGTAATGGGGCGCCCGCTTGATGCGGTACATGATGGGGTCCCGCATGACGATGTTGGAAGAGGCCATGTCGATCTTCGCCCGGAGCGTGTAAGTCCCGTCGGCGAACTCCCCCCCCCGCATCCTCGAGAACAGGTCCAGGTTTTCCTCCACGGAGCGGTTCCGGCCGGGACTCTCTCTCCCCGGCTCGGTGAAGGAGCCCCGGTATTCCCGCATCTCGTCGGGCGTCAGGTCGCAGACGTAGGCCTTGCCGTCCTCGATGAGCCGCCAGGCAAAGTCGTAGAGGGCCTCGAAATAATCGGAGGCGAAAAAAAGGCGGTCTTCCCAGTCGAACCCGAGCCACCGGATGTCGTTTTTGATCGACTCGACAAATTCGAGGGACTCCCCTTCCGGGTCCGTGTCGTCCATCCGGAGGTTGCAGGTGCCGCCGTACTGGGCGGCGATGCCGAAGTTGAGGCACACGCTCTTGGCATGGCCAATGTGAATGTAACCGTTCGGCTCCGGCGGAAAGCGCGTGGCGACCCGGCCGTCGTGCTTGCCGGTCCGGTTGTCTTCATCGATGATGTCGCGGATGAAATCCGTGGGCGGAGGGGAGGGTGTCTCGATCATGATTGCGGGCTCCTTCAGAATATTCCAGCCTGCCTCCGGAGTTGCCGGACGCCGGGAGCGGCATCGCAGAGATCCGGGAAAGCCGGTGAACTATAGGGAATTTGATCATTCGCGTCAAGGAAATGAGAGGGCGGGAATCCGTCGCCGGGAAGAGGAGAATATGGCAGGCGCATGACCTGTACACCCTCATTCCAACCCGAACTCTGAAAAAAATCCCTGCCGGCTAAAGATTTTTTGATTGTTGTTCGATATAATATGGAGGGCCTTGTTCCGTATGTACGCCTTAGAGACGGTTGCATACGGAAGACCGCAACCGCCCCATGCGCCATTGCGGACCGGCATTTCCCGTGGTCGGAAGCATGTTGACCCTTCCGCAGAACCGTCCTCCGACCGGGCCGCGTCAAAACCCGGGAATGTATCCGTCATGTCCCGAGGGGAAAAGATCTCCTGAAACAGGCGTGACTATAGACCGTTGCATGAAATCGGGTATGAAAGATCCGCGACATCGCGACTGACATGGAGGTTATCCCATGGTTCCGCTTGAAAAGAAAAGGTCGGCACGAGCGCTCCTTCTCGCCTCTTTCTTCCTTGTCGCGGGGCTTTTTCTCCTGCCCTTCCCCGCCGGGGCCGCCGATGGGAAGACCATTGAAATAACCGTGGTCAAAAACGACAACCTGATCGACCTCTGCAAAAAATACCTCGAGAATCCGCTGAACTGGCCTAAAATCGGCCGAATCAACCGGTTAAAGGACTATGACCTGATATATCCGGGACAGAAGCTGAACATCCCCGTCGGGTTTCTGAGAGGCCTCCCCGTCAGCGGACACGTGATTTTTGTAAAAGGGAATGTCGCGGTGCGGGCCGGGGCGGAAGGTCCATGGAAACCCGTCCGGTTGAACGATTACATCCTCCAGGGGAACATGATCCGGACCGGCGGCGGGAGCGCCGTCGAAATCGTCTTCGAGGACGGAACCACCTTCTTGCAGCGCCCCGACACGATCCTCGATGTGAATGTATCACAGCGGAAGGAGGGGGATTTCTTCCTGAAGCGGATGATCCTGCAAAGCGGGCAGCTGCTGGTGAAGCTGCGGCGCATCCTGGGACGGGAATCGCAGATGGAAATCCGGACCCCCTCTGCCGTCGCCCTGGCCAGGGGAACGGAATTCAGAGTTTCTGTCGATGAACAGGAGAACCTGACATCCGAAGTCCTCGAAGGAATTGTCGACGTCAAGGCCATGAACCAGTCGGTTGCACTGAAGGAGGGGGAAGGGACCCGCGTTGTCAAGGGCGCCCCACCCGCGAAGCCCCGCAGGCTGCTGCCCCCGCCGCGTCCGACCGACCTGCTGCCCGTGTACCGGAACATGCCGTTACGGTTCCGTTTCGCGCCCGCCGAAGGGGCCGTTTCGCATCGCATCCTGCTCACATCCGATGCGGAGGGGAAAGACGCAATCCGGGAAGAGGTGATCCGCGCCGGCGACACCGCCGAGTTTCCGGCGATTGAGGACGGGCCCTACTATCTTCACGGGCGAAGCATCGATGAGATCGGGATCGAGGGTCTGCCCCTCGCCCCCCAGAAAATCAACGTGCGCACCAGGCCGCTGCCCCCCTTCATCCAGGCGCCGGTCGACGGCTCCCGGTTGAAAGGGAAAACCGTTCCGTTCCGCTGGATGAAAGTCCCGGACGCCGTCCGCTACCAGATCCAGACGTCCCGGGCTTCCACACCGCCGGAAACGGCGGAGGGCCTCACGGAAACCGCCGAGACGGCGCAAGACCTGTCGTTCCCGGATTTCGGCACCTACTCCTTCCGCATCCGCTCCAAGGCATCCGACGGTTTCGAGGGAGGCTGGTCCGACACCCTTAAGGTTACCCTCATTCCCCCTCCCCCCTCTCCCGTCCTGGAGAAACCGGCGCTGGAAGGGAAGAACATCCATATCCGATGGCGGGATCAGGGCCCGAAGATGACGTACCGCTGCCAGATTGCCAGGGAGGAAAGCTTCCGGAAACCGGTCGTCGACGAAAAAGTGAACCGGCCGGAAATCACCCTGTCCAGGCCGGCAGACCCCGGTGTTTATTATGTAAGGACGAGCACGATCGACGCCGAAGGCTTTGAAGGCGGTTTTTCTCCGCCCCAAAGCTTTGAGATTCCCGACCGTGCCAAGTATTGGGCGACATTCGGAACGTTAACCGCGATGCTCATGATGATCCTGATTCTGCCGTAGGCAGCGGCACCCGGCATATCCGAAAAGGCGGCTCCCCCGTTGAAGTGCATCGTCAAGCCCGCACGAAAGCATCTCGTCACCATCCTCATCGGGATCGTCCTGATCCTGTTCATGGAGTATTTCGGTTTTTTTGACGGAATGAGCCGTCACGGCTATGATCTGTTCTTCCGGATCCGGGGCGCCGTCGAACCGGAAAAGAGCATCCTGCTTGTGGTCATCGATGACAGCACCCTGAACAGGCTCGGCCGATGGCCCCTGAAACGGGACAACTACGTCCGTCTCCTGAGCCGGCTGAGTCAGGCCGGCGCCGTCGGCCTGGACATCCTGATGACGGAACCCACGGCCAGTGATGCCCGGCTCGCAGAGGCAGTCCGCAGGCACGGACGGGTGGTTTTCCCGACCTACATTCCCGAAAACCCGCAGTCCGCCCCGTTCCATTCCGCATTTTCCAACCTGCGGTCCGGCCACACCCATCTGGAACCGGATATCGACGGCGTCATCCGAACCGTTCATCACACCATCTATCACGGAGGCCGGAAGCTCCCCTCCTTTGCCTCCGCCGTCTATGAAACCCTGCCGGGAAACGTCTTCCACCGGGAAGCCCCTGCCGGCGTTAATCCGGAAACGGCCTTCCCGCCGGACATCGTCCAGCTGGATTCGAGAAACATCCATTTTTACGGGCCTCCCGGCACCTACCCCCGTTTCTCTTTTGCCGACGTGCTGGAGGGCCGTTACCCTCCCGAATTTTTCAAAAACAGAATCGTCCTTGTCGGAATCAACGCGGCGGGACTGGACGGACAATTCCTGACGCCATTCAGCCAGCGGCGGAAGCCGATGAACGGCATCGAGGTGCATGCCCATATCCTCGGCAACCTCATCGAGGGCCGTCAGATTGACGCGGCCCCCGAATCCGTCGTCCGTGCCGCCTCCGTCGTCCTGGCGATCCTCGGCCTGGTCCTGCTGATGAGAATGGACGGCGGGCGGGCGATTGCAGTGTGGGCAGCGGCCATGCTGGCCGCATTCCTGGGCTCTCTTGCTCTCTTTGCCGCTCTGGATATCTGGTTCAGCCCGGTCCTCTTCTCCGTGCTCCTGCTTTTCATGTTTTTCATTGCCTATATCGTTCGGCTCGAACAGTCGAAGAGCCAGCTGGCCGAGGCCAAGGATATGTGGGAGGACTCGTTCCACACGATTGATGACGCCATCATGGTGACGGATCGGAGCGGTGTCCCCATTCAGATGAACGCAGCCGCGAAAGAGCTGGCACAGGATCGTCGCCTGCTGGAACTCCTTAGCCGTAAATGCACGGAAGGGTTCAAGGAAACAGGGAAAACCGCGGATGCAGGGTTTCGTGACCCCTTCACTGCCATGCCCGTTCACGATGAAATCATCTACGCCGGCACCGCCCGGAATTATTCGATCAAGACGCTCCCCCGGATCGACGGCTCACACCGGTTGATCGGATTTGTCCAGGTAATCCAGGATATTACTGAACAGAAGAGGGCGGCCCGTGAAAAGCAGCGCCTGGAAGCGGAACTGGCCCAGGTTCAGAAAATGGAGGCCATCGGGACGCTGGCGGGCGGCGTGGCCCACGATTTCAACAACATCCTCATGGGAATTCAGGGATACGTATCCCTGCTGCAGATCGACCTTCCCGCGGAAGACCGACGCTATTCGCGACTCCAGAAAATCGAGACGCAGGTTCAGAGTGCGGCGAACCTGACGCGGCAGCTGCTCGGATTCGCCCGGGGCGGGAAATACGAGGTCCGGCCGACCAATCTCAATGAACTGCTGGAAAAGACTTCCGACATGTTCAGCCGGACCAAGAAGGAAATCATGATCAGCCGCCGGCTGCAGGAAAACATCTGGCTTGTGGACGCCGATCAGGGGCAGATCGAGCAGGTATTGCTGAACATGTATATCAACAGCTGGCATGCCATGCCCGAAGGAGGAGACCTGACGCTGACGACGGAAAATGTCGTCCTGAACAGCTCGCACCATCGATCCTTTGACATTCAGCCGGGCCGTCACGTGAAAATTTCCGTGAGCGATACCGGTACGGGCATGGATGAAGAGGTCCGGAAACGGGTTTTCGAACCTTTCTTCACGACCAAGGAACCGGGAAAGGGAACCGGATTGGGGCTGGCCTCCGCATACGGGATCATCAAGAACCACGGCGGATTCATCGAAGTGAAGAGCGCCGTGGGCGAAGGGACGACCTTCGAGATCTACTTCCCGGCATCGGAAAAGAATGAAACCACGGAAAAGCCCGTACCGGCGATGGAAAGCTCCAGAGGCCGGGAAACCATCCTGCTGGTCGACGACGAGCAGGAAAACATCACCGTGATGAAGGAGCTTCTGGAGGATCTCGGCTACCGGATCGTCTGCGCCGGCAGCGGTCAGGAAGCAACGGCCGTCTTCATGATGAGAAAAGACTCGATCGACCTGGTCATCCTGGACATGGTCATGCCGGGGATGGGAGGCGGGCAGACGTTTGACGCCCTTCGCGCCATCGATCCCGGCGTGAAGGTCATTCTCTCCAGCGGTTACAGTATCGAAGGAGAGGCCCGGAGCATTCTGGACCGGGGTTGCAACGGGTTCATCCAGAAACCGTTCCTGATCAACGACCTGTCTCGGATCATCCGGGAGGTCCTTCAGAAATGAGAGGCCCTGGCGGCGGGAAGGACGCGTTCAGTGTTGCTCCCGACGGCTGAACATTCTCCCCATCTCTCTTGATAGCCGCTCAAAATCGAAGGGTTTCTGGAGAAAGCCGTCGCAGCCCCGGTCCAGGATCTGCTGCGCCTGCCCCTCGATGCTGTAACCGCTCGACAGGAGGACGCGGATCGCCGGATTGATCGCTCGAAGACGGTCAAACGTCTCGCCTCCCGACAGGCCCGGCATGACCATGTCCAGGATCACAAGGGCAATCTCTTCCTGATTCTCTGCATAGACGGCCAGGGCCTCCTGTCCGCTCACAGCCGTGTATACATGGTACCCCAACGCCTCGAGCTGCTGCCGGTTCACCTCCAACAGCATCGGTTCGTCGTCGACCAGGAGAATCTTCCCCTTCCCTTCCCGTTTTCTCGTTGCGGCGGTCCCGGCGGCGGCTGTCTCCATCTCCAGGGCCGGAAGATAAATGTCGAACGTCGTCCCCTGCCCGGGCTCGCTCTTCACGTCGATCATCCCCCGATGCCCCCGGACGATCCCGTAAACCGTCGCCAATCCCAGGCCGGCGCCCCGGCCCATGTCCTTCGTGGTAAAGAAAGGATCAAAGATGCGCTTGCGCGTCCTTTCGTCCATTCCCATCCCCGTATCGCCGATCGACAGCTTCACGTATTTCCCGGCATCGACTGCAAAAGGTGGGTCCTGCCCCCCGTCTGCGTGCGAATTCTCCGTCTTCAGGGTGAGCGTGCCGCCTTCCCTCATCGCCTGCCCGGCATTCACGAACAGGTTCATCAGCAGATGCTCCATCTGCCCGCGATCCACGCGAACCGTCCAGAGCCCCTCTTCCAGCCGTTTCAGAATGGTGATGTCCCTTCTCGTCCGGCTGAACATGGCGGACGTCCGCTCGATGATTTCGTTCATGTCGGCGGGCCTGACCTCGTATCGCCCCTCCCGCGCGAAGCCCAGCAACTGTTTCGTCAGGTCGGCGCCGCTGGCGACCTGCTGCTCGATCTGCTTCAATCGCCTGTGATGGGGATGACCGTCATCCAGACTCAGCAGCATCAGAGAGGCCTGCCCCTGGATGCCCATCAGCAGATTGTTGAATTCATGGGCGATTCCGCCGGCCAGCGTCCCGACTGCCTCCAGCCTCTGGGCTTCTCTCAACTGCTCCTCGAGGCGACGTTTTTCCTCCTCCGCCCGCCTTCGCTCCGTGACGTCGCGGGACACCGAGAGGACCCCGACGGGATTCCCGTCTCTGTCCCTGACAAAGCATATGCTGACCTCAATCCACATCGTCGACCCGTCCTTTTTGTATTGCTCAAGCTCCAGGATGCGGATCCGATGCGGGTCGGCGGTCCCGGCGGACTCCAGGGCCGTCTCCTCTCCGAAGATGCCCATGCAGAACTGGAAGGATTCGGGGGTCATGACCTGATCCAGGGTCTGCTCCATGGCTTCCTCGACGGTGAAGCCGCGGAGCCGGATGATGGACGGGCTCAGATAGGTATAGCGTAGATTCATGTCCTGAAAGGATATGACATCCGCCGTGTTTTCCGCGATGACGCGGTACTTCTCCTCGCTGACCCGGAGCGCCTCCTCGACCTGGGCGCGCTCCTGCATTTCCTCCATCAGTTTCCGGTTGGCGTCGGATAGCTGCCGTGTCCTTTCCTCTACGCGCTTTTCCAGATCCTCCCCCGCCTGCCGCAGCTTTCCCTTGGTGAGTTTCAAGTCGGAAATCACACGCTGCAGTTCGTCGTTCTTGCCCTCCAGCCGGAGCTGGGTGTCTTCTCTAACGTACTCGGCAAGATACGCCAGCGCGGAGACCAGGAGAAAGGAGCCCACGAACCGTATCTTGAAATTCACAGGATAGCTGCCGATGATGCCGGGGGGATTGTCCAGGGAAAAGAGGACGAGGGTCGGCAGCGTGAGAATCGCGGTCGCGATCGCCCCCTTCCTGGCGCCCAGTCCGAAGCAGGCGATCAGGGGATATGTGTAATACCAGACGTATCCCGTCTCATAAGCCCCGCCGGAGGAGAGCAGGTACCAGCACAGGAGGGTGAAGAAAAAGAGCACTGCATAAAGCCCGAACGGGTAATTCCGGGACCGGCGGACATAAACCAGGATCAGCAGCAGAATGAAGGCCAGGGTGTAATCGATGAGACAGAGAGAGACGATGGAATTGAAATACGAGATGGTTCCCTGGACCAGGAGAAAAACGATTCCGATCGTCGTGCCCGTGAACAGGAGCGTGACCTTCCGGATGGCTTCGACGTCATACGTCTCATGCCTGCCGTTTGTGACCAGATCCAGCAGGAATCGCTTCCATCGTTCGAGCATCGCATCCCTCTCCCGGAGGTCCGAATGCTGCCGCTCATATCACAAGACGGCCGTCGATGCCACATTGTCTGATCGTGTCGTCCAACAATCTGATGGAATCAGGCAGGGGGGAATGCGGATGCCTGATTCCCTTCGACACTGGACGGGAAGGGAGACCAAGCGGCAGGATGCAAAGGAAGGGGGCGGATTTCAAATCCGCTCCTCTTTCTCTTCTTTCTCTTCGCGTCGCGGCGCGGGGGCTGCCACGGGGGCGTGCCGCCGTTGCGGCCGTTTTTCCGCACGGGCTGTTTAAAATGCCCGTCCCATGCTTCCGGCAGGGACGTTCCAATTGCTCCTCTGGAAACCTCCGGTCGCACCCCCGCGAACATCGGTCGAGGCACGGGGGCTGCCACGGGGATTCCCGCCGTCGCGAAAACGTTTCCGCCCTTCGCCTTCTGAAACCGATGAGCCTTGGGTCCGGAAACGTTTTCCAATTGCTCCTCTGGGAACCCCCGGTCGCGCCCCCGCGAACGTCGGTCGGGGAGGGGGGCTTCCCGGAGCGCGAATAGCGGCTTTTTCAGGGCACGCTGCCGTCGCAGCGAAGCGACCGCAAAGTCATCAGTCTCTGCGCCCCCAGGCGCGAGTTATGACTTTGCAGCGGAGTGAGACGATGCAGGGTCGAAAAAACGCTTCTGAGCGCGAGGGAAGCCCTCCTCCCGCATGCCTGGCCTCCCATCCGCGCCTGATTCTCTGTAAAAAGAGAAAAAAGTCGAAAGCGGTACCGTCGTCAGTAGCTGACTTTGTCGATCCCCTTGAGGCCCAGGATTTTTCGTGCTTCGTCGGGCGTGGCCGCATCGATGCCGAGTTCCCGGGCGATGCGGACGATCTTTTCCACCTGCTCGCCGCTGCTTTTCGCCATCCGGCCCTTCTCCAGCCAGAGGTTGTCCTCCAGCCCCACCCGGCAGTTGCCGCCCAGAAGGAGCGACTGGGTGCAGAGGGGGAACTGGGCCCGGCCGGCGACGCAGACGGAGAATTCAAATTCGCCGAGGCGCCGCTTGGCATGCTCCACGAGGAACATCAGGTTCTCCGGGCTCGGCGACAGGCCGCCCAGGATGCCGAGGACGAACTGGACGTAGACGGGTTTCTTCACATGCCCCGCCTGGATCAGCCAGGCCACGTTGTCGACCATCCCGGAGTCGTAGATCTCGAACTCCGGCTTGGTCCCGTTCTCGGCGAAGTGGCCGCAGTACTCCCGCATGGTCTTGAAGGTGTTGGGGAAAATGAAATCTTCCGACATGGCGAGGTATTTCGTCTCCCAGTCGTATTTCCATTCGCTGTATCGGCCGACGGCGGGAAAGAGAGCGAAGTTGACGGAGCCGGCGTTGAACGAGGCCAGTTCGGGCTTGTAGAGGGAAACGGGCGCCACCCGCTGCTCTACCGTCATCCCCAGACCGCCCCCGGTGGTGATGCATATGACGACGGGGCAGCGGCTCTTGATGCCGGTGATGATCTCCTTCATGAGGTTCACGTCCGGCACGGGCATGCCGTTTTCCGGGTTCCGGGCATGGACGTGGACCACCGCCGCCCCCGCTTCGTAGGCCCTGACGGCGTCGTCGGCGATCTGCTGCGGCGTGACGGGCAGATATTCCGACATGGTCGGTGTATGGATGCTCCCGGTGATCGCTGCCGTGATAACCGCTTTCTCTTTCATGATCTCCCCTCCTTTTTGTGTTGGGCGACGGCCTCGAGCGAATCTTCGTTCGGTCCATCGGCATGAAAAGCGATTTCGGATCCCGGTTCGTTTCCCCGGCGGACGCACCTCCTCAGGGACCCGGGAATTTACCGGCCAGTTCCGGCAGGACCGCTTTCAGGTCCGCCGGCAGGAAATAATCGGACAGGGACGCCACGGGCGCCTGGTCGTCGCGGTTGACCGCCACGATCGTGACCGCGTCGCGGATCCCGACGGTGAACTGGACCTGGCCGGACACGCCCAGGAGAAGCGCCAGAGAAGGGCGGCAGGTCTTGCCCGAGAGGCCGACGATCCGGTCCTCCGGAAGCCAGCGGCGGTCCGTGGCGACGGGTTTCGTGCAGGCCACCTCTCCGCCGAGCCCCCGGGCGATCCGCTCCGCCAGGGCCAGTTCCCCCTGCTCCGCCAGACCCTGTCCGACGACGACAAGGACCTCGGCCTTTTCGATGTCGGCACCGTCACCCGCTTTTGCGTTCACCGCGCGCAGCCGGACCCGCGGTGCGGGAAGCTGTACATCCAGGGATTGAACGGACCCGGGTGTTCCCTCGGGCGCCTCCGGAAAGACGCCCGGCCGGAGGGCCAGGACCTGCCGATCCGTCGCCACCGCCTGAAAGACCTCCGTGGCTCCTCCCAGGGCATACCGCACGCCGGTGATCCGGCCGGCGACAACGTCCAGCCGGCCCACGTCGGTCAGGCAGCCCGCCCCGATCTCCTGGGCCAGGCGGCCGGCGATTTCCTTCCCCCGGCGGCCGGAGGACAGGAGGATGACCCCCGCGTCGCTTCGATCCGCCGCTTCCCGCAGCGCTGCAGCCATCTGTGCCGCATCGGTCACCGGGTCTCCCGCCGCCCGGACCTCCAGCACGTCGATCCCCCGGGCCGCCAGGAAGGCGGAAAGATCCGGGGCGTTGACGGACAGGGCCCGGAGTGTTCCTCCCGTCGCGGCGGCAATGAGCTGTCCCGCCGAGACCAGTTCCGCCGCCGATTCCGGCCGGTCGCTGTAAACGAGAATGTTTTTCACGGCTTCTCCTTTGAACGGAGGACGTCCATCAGCTCCTCCACGGACTTCAGGACCAATTTTTTCCGCTCGCTCTGCGGAGCCAGCTGGTCCAGGGTCTCCACGGCCTTCGGCTGCGGTCCGTCCAGGCCCAGGTCGGCAAGGCTAAAGACCGTCTTCGGCTTCCGGCCGGCCTTGAGGATCGCCGTCACGGAGGGCGTCCGGGGCTGGGCAATCTCGGACACGACGCTCACCACCGCCGGCAGGTCCACCTCCAGGATCTCCTCGCGGTCTTCCAGGGAGCGCGTCAGAACGGCTTTCCCCTCCTCCAGGCGGATCTCCCGCACGTATCCCGCCTGCGGCCAACCCAGAAGCCCGGCAACACGGGACATGACCTGGCCGGAATAGTTGTCGGCACTCCCTTCGCCGAAGAAGACCAGGCCGACGTCGTCGGTGCGCCGGATCGCCTCGGCCAGGGCACGCGCCGAAAACGCGCTCTCGGCGTCCCGGAGGCGGTCGTCGATCACCAGAACCGCCTCGTCGGCTCCCGCCGCGAGGGCTTCCTTGACCGTGTCTTCCAGGTTTCCGTCACCGGCGGAGAGAACGATCTTCTTCCCCGCCGCGGCTTCCTGCAGGGCGACCGCCGCAGCGAGGGCGCTGCGGTCGATGTCCCCCATCAGGAGGGGCACGTCATCGAGAACGGGTTTGCGGTCCCGGATGCGGACCTGCTGCAGGTCGGGCACCTGCTTCATGGCAATCAGGATATTCATGGCGACTCGCTTGATGAAAGGATCGACCGCGAGGAAACGCGGCGATGGTTGAGAGAAAATCTTCCCCGGCAGCCCCGCCGGGGGAGAACGACTGCGTCCTGCCCTAACCGAAACGGAACTGGATGCCCGCCCCGCCGGGGGGATAGGACCACTCCAGGACCTCCGGACCGCAGGCGATCCGGCAGGTTCCGCACTCGAGGCATCCCTCCAGGGTGAGGGTCACCGCCCCGTCGTCCCCCCGGGCATAGAGCCCCGAGGGACAGAGCGCCACGGCCCGCAGCAGCCGGGGATCCTTTTCCCGGCCCGGCCGGATGGCGATGTGCTTGTCCGCCCCGGGCTTGAAGACGTCTTTTCCCAGTTTTTCCTTGAGACCCTGGGTGCCGCTCATATCTTCACCATGCCTTTCATGTCCCGGATGACCGCCAGGATCTCCCGCAAGGGCAGATGCCGCCGGACGGTGGAAAAGAGTTTGTCCTTGGGACCTTCAGGAACGGCAAACAGGTCTTCCAGAATGCCCATGGCGAGATCCGGGTAACGGCCGTAGAAGCGCGGGTTCCGGAGGGCCTCCGGGGCGTGGCGGGCCGTCTCGAAATCCTTGAGAACGAAGCTGTCCCGGAGGAACGCCTCGTAGCAGGCCAGGGAAGCGGCGCGGAAATCGTTCCGTCCCTTTGCCTCCAGGACGGCCCGGGCGGCCCAGTAGCCCGAGGCCAGGGCGTAGTCCATGCCCCGGACGATGAGCCCCGTGTTGAGGGCGAATCCCGCGGCGTCCCCCGCCACCAGGATGCCGTCGCCGCAAAGCTTGCCGACGCCCGCCATCCCGCCTTCCGGAATCACGTGGGCGCCGTACTCCACGGTCTGGCCGCCGCGGATGAGGGACTGGATTTCCGGCCGGTTCTTGAAGGCGTCGAAGATCTCCGGCGCCGTGGGCTCGCCAGGGGCGCCCCCCAGGACGTCGATGCCCAGGACCATCCCGATGCTGAGGCTCGTCCGGTTCGTGTAGAGAAACCCTCCCCCGAAGCGGCCCTGCGTGGCCTCCCCGAGGAAAAGCCGCGCCGCCCCTTCGCCGGGACCGACGTTGAACCGGTCGTCGATAACGCCTTCATCCAGCTCGATGATTTCCTTGATGCCGACGGCGAAATGCTCCGGCTTCCCGGGGTTCCGGAGGCCCGCCTTCTCGGCCGTCAGGGACAGGACGCCGTCGCAGGCCAGGACCACGTCGGCGCCGATCTCCTCGCCCGTCACGACGATGCCCTTCACCTGCCCGTTCTCGAGGATCAACTCCTCCACGGCGCTCTTCGTGACCACCGGGGCGCCCATCTGCTCCACTTCCTTCGCCAGCCAGCGATCGAAGCGGGCCCGGAGGACGCTCGCGCTCTGCGGCGGCCCGGACGCGCCGGACCGGGCGTCATAGCTCCCGATGAAGGAGCCGGTCTTTCCGAGAAGGCAGATTTCCTCCCGGACGATCCCCCGCTCCAGGGGCGCCTTCTCCAGCAGCTCCGGCAACAGGGAACGCACCGGATTCAGGTAGAGGCGCCCGCCGGTCAGGTTCTTCGCCCCGGCGTAGTCCCCCCGCTCCAGGACGAGCACCTCCGCTCCTTCCCGGACCAGGGTGTGCGCGGCCGCGAGGCCCGCCAGCCCCGCGCCGACGATGATGACGTCGAATTTATCCATGCTTTTCCGTCGAGTGATTGGTTTGGGAGGGTCCCCCACCTCCCGAGGGAGGGAGGAAGGGGGACCCGCGTCGCAGGAAACCGCAATCGTTTACGGCTTCGTCCAAAGTCCGTCCGCACCAGGCGGATGGCCGCCCCCTTGCGGCGCAGGGCCGGCGAAGCCTGTTTTCCGTATCTCTCCGCGCCCGGTTCTCTCAAATGAACCGGATGGAGCATCGCCTCCGCTCAGCCCCGGAGGATCTCCCCCGCCACGAGAACCTTCAGGAGGGGGGACACGCCTTCCACCTGGGGCCCGAAGATAACATCTTTCCAGATCTGTGACATCTTATAATCCTGCATCAGCCCGTAGGAACCGTGGACGTTCATGGCGATCTTCGCCAGTTCCACCGCCTCCTCGGTGACGAAGATCTTCGTCATGGCCGAGTCCTTCAGGATGTCCCCCTTGTCCTTCGCCTGGTCCGCCAGCCAGCCGGCCCGGTAGGTCAGCCAGCGGGCCGCCTCGTACTTCATGGCCATGTCGGAGATGGCCATCTGGATCGACTGGAACTTGGCGATGGGCTGGCCCCGGTGGGTCTTCTGGGTGGCATACTTCAGGGCCTCCTCGTAGGCCGCCAGCATGCAGCCCAGGAAGATGGAGCTGATGCCGATCTTGCCCAGCGCCAGGGCCACTTTCAGGACCCAGAACCCCTTGTTGGGTCCGCCGAGCATGCTCTCCGCGGGTACGACAACGTCCTTGAGGTATACGTCATAGAGGGGCGTCCCGGAGCAGCCGATCTTCTTCCACGGCTCCGACACGCTGTACCCCTCGCAGAACTTGCTGAGGAGAAAGGCGCTGACGGCCCCGGTGTCGCTTTCTTTGGCAACGACGACGATGGACCCGGGATACCCGGCGTTGGTGATGAAGCGCTTCGTCCCGTTGAGAACGAACGTGTCGCCCTTCCGCTCCGCCATTGTCGTGAGCTGCTTGGGATCGGAGCCCGTTCCCGGCTCGGTGAAGGCGAAGGACAGGATGTCGTCGCCCCGCCCGCCCGGGGGAAGATGCTTCTTCTTCTGTTCTTCCGTTCCGAAGTTGCTGATGGCCGCCAGGGCGACATTGTTGACCGAGATGATGACCGAGAGGGTCGGGAACACCCGGGCAAGCTGCTCCAGGACCAGGGCGTAGCTCGCGTACCCCGCACCGGCCCCGCCGTATTCCTCGGCGATGGGGATGGCAAAAAAGTCGAGTTCCTTGAGGTCCTTGAGGATCGATTCGGGAACCTTGCCGGTCTCGAGAATGGCCTCCACCTGGGGTGCCACGGTCTTTTCGGCGTACTCCCGGGCGGCCCGCTGGATCAGTTCCTGTTCCTTCGTGAGCTTGAACTGCATGGATGAGATTCCTTTCTCACCGGCCCCCCGGGTCTTCCGGTCCGGATCTCTTTCCGGGGGCGCGATGGCGGTTGGTTGCGGCGCCGGGAAGCGATCCCCGGCGCACGTTCATGCAGGTGCCTTCTCCCGGCCGATCCCGGCCAGGCGCTCCGCGGCCCTCCGGTTCCGGCCGAAGTCCGTCAGGAGCCGGAAATTGAGGCGCTGCGTCGCCGGCGGGCCCGCGGCAATGACGGACAGGATCGGCGTCAGGGCGGCCAGTCCCGAAAGGGATTCGCAGAGACGGGCCATTTTCAGGCGGTCCTCCACGGCGACGCCCGCACGCCCCTGGTGATACTTTGCCAGAAGCTCCCCGACTCCGGGAATCTCCAGGTCCACCGAGGAGGGCCGGGTCACCAGGATCCCGCCGCCGATCTCGGCCAGCCTCTGGCCCGTCTTCAGGATCGCCTCGTTCATATAAAGTTTGGCGGCATTGACGGAAAAAGTCTCCGGCAGGAACACGCCGCAGGGAAGCTCCGTCGCCAGGGCCGCCGATCCGGCCACAAGCCCGTAGAGGGTCTCGCTGTCCACGCTCATGTCGATCAGCTTGTCCCGGATGTGACTGAATCCACCCGCGCCGTTGTAGTCTGCCAGGGCCATTCCGGCGCCGATGCAGAGGTCGATGTACCCTGCGCGGCAGGTCGCCGAGGCGAACCGCTGGAAGTCGGAAAATCGATGGACCAGGTCGCGGGTGGCCTTGACCTCGCCGCACAGAAAAACCCGCTCGTTCGGGATGAAGACGTGGTCGAACAGGACATGGGCGCTCTGGTGCATGCCGAACGTGACATTGCCGATGTCGTCGGGCCGCATGGCCATGAATTTGGCGTTGGCGCAGGCCGAGTCGTTCACGTGAATGATCCCTTTGGCGTCGCCTGGGACGGCGAAGGCTACGGCGTAGGCCTCGTCGTTGGGTCCCAGGGCCGTGGTCGGCACCACGAGTCGCTCGTGGGCCAGCGGGGCACCGGACTGCTGGAGTTTTGCGCCGTTGACGACGATCCCGTCGGGGTATCGTTCGACGATCCGCAGGTAAAGGTCCGGATCGGCCTGGCGGTGTGGAGGCAGGGAGCGGTCGCCCTTGGCGTCGGTGATGTTCCCCATGATGACCAGGTCCTTTTCCTGCGCCTCCTTCATGAAGGCCCGGAAACGGTCGTGATAGGACGTTTTCCCCCCGGATTCGCGGTCCACGTCCCAGGTGACGGACCAGAGGGCATTGATCACCGCACCGGAGACACAGCGGCCGCCGAAGCACCCCCCCGTATGGCGCATCAGGGCGCGCTGCATTTTCATCCTGGCCAGCAGATCCTCCCGGGATTCGATAATCTGGAGAAACCGGCTGATCGTTCTGCCCGTGAGGGGGCTCTCCGTCACCAGCAGGGAATGCAGCTCGGGATCCCTGGACGGATCGGAGGCCAGATCGTAGGTCTCCCGCAGACAGTGAAAGGCGGGTTTGAGGACCGGATGCTCCCAGAAGCGCTCGACTCGCTTGCCATAGATGAATACCGTCGAGTTCATGGCCTCGAGAGACTTTTCATAGGCGGTTCCGTTCATCATGGCATTCGTCCCTTTCCAGGCTCGTTCTGCCGCGGGAGATCCGTCCTCCGAAAGCGGTACGACCGGCAATGTTGCATGATTGGTGCCAAGGGATCCGGCACCGTCTCGTATTAGTAAACGATAGATAATGCTTGGATATCGACGAATCGATCGAAATTGGACCGACCGGGCGTGTCAGAATGCGGACTTTTGCTTTTATGCTGACAGAACCGTCGGGGTGCCGCAAAGGCGACCTTCACCGGAGAGACCGGAAGAAAAAGCCGCCTCGATTTCATGAATTTCGTATGAACGGCAGAGGGACTGCGGGCAGCCGGTCAGGGACGGGCATTCACGCTTTCCCGGCATTGTACCGGAAGGAGCGCAGGGGGGATCGCCTGGCTCGAGCAGCGCCACTGTCTCGCACCGGGTGTTCCGGTGGGAGTGTACTGCAGAATCGAGCCCGACAGAGTCGGCACCTCCAGGACAAGCAGAATGGTGCCATCCTTCGGAAAACTCACGTCCGCCACTGCGCCTTTGGGCAGATCGAGGCCCAGTTCGCGGAGACTCAGGGGGGTACGGTTGTACTCCACGGCCACCTTGTCCGCCGCCCGCGCCACTTCCATGCCGAAAGCGGCCGCCTGGACGACCTTTGCCTTGACGTAGTAGGGGTCGCCCTTGAAGGCGGGATAGAGCGGCAACGCCAACCCGATCCCCGCCGCGACGGCTATGATTCCCACCAGCCGGTAGCGCATGGGCCCGCAGATCACCGGCAGGACCGACAGCACGGCAACAAGAGCGGACAAAACGAATCGCAGTGACGGGGACGTCACGATGAGAGAAGGAATGAGCATCAGGATCGCCAGGGCGATGCTGATGCGGGATATCTGACTTTTAAGGACCATGGCTGAACCTCCGCGGCCTCTATAGCACGACCGGCGGCGACGGGGAAGAGGTCATCGTGAAGCGAACGGCAGTCCGCTGCCCGACGATCCTTCAACCCGCAAACCGTGCGCGGGGACCGTCAGAAGCGCCCAGGCCGTAAATCTCCCATCATGGCTCAAGCTGATATCGATGTGGGATGGCTTGCCCCGGATGAACAGGCGAGGCGGTAGAAGTCCCCGCGGACCCTTGTCCCGGCGGATGACCGCCTCGCCGTCTTTCTGGTCCTGTATAGTATTCAGGTAGCGAAAGATACCGCTGCGGGCGGAACATGAATCCGGCCTGCTTTCCGGGACGGACCCGGCCTGCCAGATGATCCTTTCGGACGGGCCGGACGGCCCGAGGAAACCGATGGCATGAATGCAGTCGCCCAGATGTCTGACTTCAAAAGACACCGGCCCGGCGAAGGTTTCCGCAACGCCGGCAATTGCGATTTCCCAGGGAGAGCCGTGCGATCCGTCCTCTTCCGGAAGCATCCGGCAATCCGTCCCCCCTCCAACGGACTGCAGGCTTTCCCGATCCGGCCGGATCCGGATCCCCTTCCATCCCCGACGATCTTCCGGGGCCGCCTTCACCGCGGCCTTCCAGGCGGCTTCCTTCACCGCCCAGAGCGCCCACAGGGCGCCGTCGGGATCAGCGGACGAACGAACGAATTCCTGTTCTTCCCGATGGAAGACCTTCTCCTGGAAGCGCACATCCCGGCTCTTTCCCCGATTCGCCGGATCCCTCATATCGACGATGTCGTTCCCCACGTACCCCAAGCGCGTCCTCCTCCATCCGGGCAAGGGTTTCGATGATCTGCCGGGCAAAGGCCCGCTGGCGGCGCAGCCCCTCCCCCTCCACCCGGGGACTCAGGACTTCCATGCGCACCGTGAAGCGCTCCCCGAAGCGGGGATAATCGCTCCAGGAATCCTGCCCATCGCCCCGGACATACAGGCAGAGAACGCGGGTTTCCGCGGACTCCGCGAGGAGCCTGCCGACCCCGTAGGAAACCCGGGCCGGCTCCACCCGGCCGCTCCTGGACCGTCCGCCCTCCGGAAAGATCAGGATGCTCCGTCCTCCCCGAAGAAGACAGAGGCACTTCTCCAGCACGGCCCGCACATCTCCCCGGTCGCCGCCGCGCTGCACGGGGATGCACTTGGCGAGATAGCAGAGAACCGCCAGGAGCCGCGAATGCCCGAAATTCCGCTCTTCGGGCAGATTCCAGGGAATGGCCCGAAACCGGCCGACATGGTCGGCCAGGGAGAACAGGGCGTACGACACGACCAGGGAGTCGATGAGGGTCAGGTGATTGGCGCAGAGGAGCCACGGCCCCGGATGCTCCCCCCGCAGCTCGGACCAGCGTCGCCGGATCTCCCGCAGACCCCGGATCCGGTAGCGGAGAAGACGCATGCCGAGGAAAAACAGGGGAACCATGACGACGGAAGCCAGACGGCCCCGGGTCTCCTGCCTCTCCAGGCACACCTCGAAAGTATGTGTGCCGCCTTTCATTCCGCTTTCTTCAGGATCAGCGACACCGCGTCGCCGATGGTCCGGATGCCGTCCGCCTCGTCGTCCTCGATGGTGATCCCGAAGGCGTCCTCGCAGCCGATGATGACGTCCACGAGCCGGGCCGAGTTGACCTTAAGATCGTCCAGGATATGGGTTGCCGCGGTCGCACCGTCGAGGAGCGACGCATCCTTCACATAGGGTCTGAGAATCTCGATCATCTTTGCAAAAATTTCCTGTTCACTCATGACTTCCGTTTTCCTCCCATTTTCTGAATATCAGACAGCTGTTCACATCGCCGAAGCCGAACCCGGCCTTGGCGAAGATCTTGAGATCCGCATCTTCGACACACTCCCGGGGAATCCGGTGCCCGTAGGCCTCGATGCCGGGATGAACGTCCTCGCAATTCAGGGACGGGTGCAGAAACCCGTTTTTGAGCTGGAGCGCCACGGCAGCGCACTCGATGGCCCCCGCCGCTCCGAGGCAGTGGCCGATCATGGACTTCGTGGACTGGATCCAGGGGAAGTCCCCCGGCCCCCGGCCGAGCGCCTCGGACCAGTTGCCCACCTCCACGGGGTCCGCGTAGGTGGCCGTCAGGTGGCCGTTGATGGCGTCGATCTTCTCCGGGTGGATGCCCGCGTCCCGGACGGCCATCCGGATGCAGTTCCGGACGCCCTCGGGATTGGGGGCGGTCATGCTGCCCCCCATGCGCTGGCCCCCGCAGTTGACGGCACCACCCAGGATCTCCGCATAGATCCGCACCCCCCGCTCCCGGGCCGTGTCCAGATCCTCCAGGACCAGGATCGCCCCCCCGGAGCCGGGGACAAAACCCGCTGCGGATCCGCTCATGGGCCGGGACGCCGCCCCGGGTGTCTCGTTAAACTTCCGGCAGATGACCCGCATGGCGTCGAAGCCCGCCCAGATGTAAGGCGAGGCCCCCTCGGATCCCCCCGCCAGCATCCGCTTCGCGAGCCCCGCACGGATGCGCTGGACGGCCTCGATGATCGCCTCGTTCCCCGTGCTGCAGGCCGACGAGTTGGACGTCACCTGGTTCCCCAGGGCCAGCAGGCCCGCGATCCGCGCGCTGGTGCCGCTGTTCATCACCTGCTCCACGATCCGGCTTCCCAGCCGCCGCACCTTTCCCTCGTTGACCATGGGAACGACGCTCCGGGCGATCGTGTCCATGCCGCCGATCCCGCAGCCCACGATCGCCCCGGTGTCCCAGTCCACCCGGTCGTCCCCCGACTCGGGCAGCTCGAAGCCGGCATCGCGCCAGGCGTCCACGGCCGTGACCGAGGCATAGCCGATGTTGTCGTTCATCGACATCAGCTTTTCGAAATCGAAGTAACTCTTCCGGATCCGGTCGAAATCCTGCGGGACCCCGCCCACCTGGCAGGCGAAGTTCAGCTCCTTCAGCTCCGGGATGAACCGGATGCCCGAGATTCCGTCCCGGAGCGCCTTTTCAAAGGCGGGGAGCCCGTGGCCGTTGGGTGCGGCCACCCCGATCCCCGTAACAACCACCCTACGCTTCATGAAGCACCACCCCCATTCCGGCCAGCACGCCGGAGCATACTTCCTCCCCGTCCTCGCGGGTCATGGCGACCCTGGACTTCAGGGTCCCCCTGCGGAAGTAGATTTTCTGTCCCACCGTCACAACCCGTTCCCCGGGCCGTACCATTCCCTTGAATTCCACGCCCTCCACCAGGGTGAAGAGGGTCGTCAGAGACCCGGCGCCCTCCCGGCCGTCGAGCATGGCCAGGTAGAGCCCGAGGGCGACCACTCCCACCTGGGCCATGGCTTCCACGAGGATCACGCCGGGCGTGACCGGCCGGCCCGGGAAATGCCCCGCGTAGAAGGATTCGTCGGTCCGGAAGCGGTACGAGCCCACGATCCGGTTCTCGTCCAGCTCATGGATGTTGTCGATGAAGCGGAACGGCGGGCGGTGCGGCACCGCCTCCAGCACCCGCGTCCGGAGGAGCGCATCAGCCGCCATAGAGCCCCCCGTTGACGTGAATCACCGAACCGGTCACGTAGGACCCCCTCCGGGACAGAAACGAGACGACCTCGGCGACCTCCTCGGGACGTCCCATCCGTTCCAGGGGGATGTCCGCCAGGATCTTCGCCCGGATTTCCTCCGGGAGGCCGGCGGTCATGTCCGTCTCGATGAATCCGGGGGCCACGGAGTTGACCAGGATATTTCTCCCGGAGCACTCCTTCGCCAGGGAGCGCGTGAACGCGTCCATGGCGGCCTTTTCCATGCAGTAGGCGATCTGGCCGGCGTTCCCCGTGGAGCCGACGACGCTGGAGACGTTGACGATGCGTCCGCCGCCGCCCCGCAGCATGAACAGGCGGATCACCCGCTTGGTGAAGTACCAGATCCCCCGCATCAGGGACCGCTGGGCGTCGAACTGGTCGAGTTTCATCCCGTGGATCGGGGCATTGATGGAAACACCGGCGTTGTTCACCAGGACGTCCACTTTCCCCGCGATCTCCTTGATTTTCTGGACCATGGCCTCCACCTGCTCCGGGTCGGCCAGGTCGGCGTGGAGGAGAAATCCGTCCCCCATCTCCTCGAGGAGCTGCATCGCCGGGGAAATGCTGCTGCGGTAGTGGACGCCCACGCAGAATCCGTCGGCGGCCAGAGCCCGGCAGCAGGCCGCTCCGATGCCCGTCCCGCCCCCGGTGACGATGGCCACCGGCTTGCCGTTCATGTTCATAATGCGCCTCCTTTGGCTGCGCCTCCCGCCGAGCGGGCGGAACGGTGCGGATAATCCCGATAGGCGATGTCCCGGAACAGTCCCGTCCGCGCGCCGGCGACCCGGGCCACCGGCTCCCCATCCACGAAGACGGTGCCGTCCCCGATCACGATGCTCGCCTCCGACTCCCTGAGCCGGGAGAAGCGTTTCACGTCAATCTCGTAGCGGACCAGGCGGCTGTAAGGACGGATCTGGCCGCTGAAGTCAATCTCCCCGCAACCCAGGGCCCGGCCGGACCCCAGACCGCCCCGCCAGACGCAGAAGAATCCCAGGAGCTGCCAGATTGCATCCACGCCAAGGCAGCCCGGCTGTACCGGGTCGTTCCGGAAGTGGCACTGGAAGTACCAGGCATCCGGGCGGATGTCCTGCTCCGCCACGATGCGTCCCCCGCGGCCGCCCGAGGTGATGGAAAGAATGCGGTCCATCATAAGGAACGGTGGCGCCGGGAGGCGGGCGTCGAATCCCGCCGGCGGGTCCTCCACCAGGTTTCCGTGGGAAAAAGCCAGCAGATGCTCCAGATCGAACCGGCCGCACTCCATGAATTCCCTGTAGGTCATACGGTCTTCCTCACGTTCAGCTCCATGGAGGTCCAGCTCAGGCCGGCGCCGACCAGTGCCATGGCCACCCGGTCCCCCGGCCGGAGGTCGTTCCAGCGCTGGCTGAGAACGGACGGTGCCCCGGCGGCGCCGGTGTTCCCGAAATGCTCGACGTTGTGCCAGTGACCGGCTTCCCCGATGCCCGCCCGGGCGCAGACGGTCTGCAGCATCCCCAGGTTGGCCTGGTGGCCGATGAAGAGCAGACGGCCGCCGTTATCTGCTCCGTCCCGGCGGAGGCCCTGGAGGGACTCCGTGGTCCTGCGGATGGCGAATCCCTGGACGGCGTTCCCGTCCTGCGTAAAGTAGCCCGTGCGGCGAATCGACACCTTTTCACAGGCTGACGGCTTCGAGGATGCTTCGCAGCTTGAGATGGCAATCCCTGACGGAACAGCGGCAGAAAGCACGGCAGCGGAGCTCCCGTCGCCGAAGAGCACGGCCGACGCCCGGTCCGAGTAGTCGATGGAGCGCGTCAGGTTCTCCGGGTTGACCAGGAGGATGAAGTCGGGAAGATGCTCCGGGTTCATGCGGGAGACAAAGGCCACCTGCATGCCGAAGCTTGTGCAGGCCGAGTTGAGGTCGAAGCAGGTGGCGTCGATCCCCAGCTCGCCGGCAATGGTTGCCGCCTCCGCCGGGGTCAAGCTGTCTGGGGCGGAGCCGCCGGAGATGACCAGACCGATGTCCCCGGGAGCGATCCCGGCCCGTTCGATGGCCATCCGGGCCGCCAGGGCCCCCGTCCAGGCGTTTCCGTGCGGGCTGGCATCGTAGGCCTCCCGGATGTCCCGGTTCTTCGTGTCGCGGATGTAGTCCAGCGGCAGGATCGTGCGCCTGGAGCGGATCCCTACCCGCTCCAGGATCCAATCCTCCGTGGTGCCGATGTCCAGCTCCTCCAGGAACCGGTTGGTGATCTCGTTCTCCGGGTGATAGTGCCCGAGGCCGTGCAGATACAGAGCCATCAGACGATCTCCCGGCCCATGATCATGTGCTGCACCTCCCGGACGCCCTCGTAGATGTCGAGGATATGGGCGTCCCGGGCGAGCTTGGCGATCTCGTACTCGTTCGTGAACCCGTATCCTCCGTGCAGGTGCAGCCCCTCCGCGGAGCAGTACAGGGCTGCCTCCGCCGCCGTGTTCTTCGCCAGGGAGGCGTAGAGACCCCGGTCGGACGCCTGCTCCTGGATTTTTGCGGCCGCCTTCAGGAGGGCCAGCTCCGCCAGCTCCGTCTTCTTCCACATGGCCACCAGGGTCTCCCGGGCCACGGGGAGGTCGCAGATGCGGCTTCCGAACTGCTTGCGCTCCCGCGTGTAAACCAGGGTCAGATCGAGGGCGCGACGCGCCGTGCCGAGGGCGATGGCGGCCACCATCGGCCGGGCGTAGTCGAGGACGTCGACGATATAGGAAAAACCGAGCCTCCGGTCCCCGATGACCTGGTCCGGCCGGACGATCACGTCCTCGAAGGTCACGGAAGCGGTGTTGGACAGGCGGATCCCCAGCTTGTCCTCGGGCTTGCCGACGGTGAGGCGGCCGCCTCCCGGAAGGTTGATCACCCGCTGCTCCGGCGCCTTGCCGCCCCCTTCCCCCGGCGCCTCCGGGACCGGAACGATCACGCACGACAGGAACCGCCCCGACGGTTTTTCCAGTTTGCAGAAGACCGTGAACTGGGAGGCGAAGGAGGCGTTGGTGATGAAGCACTTGGTACCGTTGAGGCGGTAGTTGCCACTTTCTTCCTTCCGGATGAATGTCGTCATGGCCGAGTTGTCCGACCCGGCGCCGGGCTCCGTCAGGCAGAAGGACGCAAGCAGGGGCGCCTCGACGAAGGGCCCGAGGAAGCACTCCTGCTGCTCTGGGTTCCCGTGAAAGGCGATGACGGCATTGGCCAGGTCATTGCACATGGCCGACGTTGCGATGCCCGCGTCGCCGCAGGCAAGCTCGCGGATGATAAGGGCGCTTGTGAGGATGTCCACGCCGTTTCCCCCGACGGACGGGGGAACGGTCAGGTTCATGATGCCCATGTTCCAGATTTTGCGGATGATGTCCCAGGGGAAGGCGTCCTTTCGCTCCCTCTCGAGGATCCCCGGAAGGATCTCGCTCCGGACGAAGCGGC